>JAUQXD010000988.1 GCA_030834835.1 Thermoflexales bacterium
CAGCGCCGGCGCGCTGTGGGAACAGTCTCGGCGCTGGTTTACCAGCATGGCGCTCGACCATCTCAGCCCGATCGGCGTGGCGAAGATTCGTGCGCATCAACGGCAGGGGCATGTCGCAGTCGTCATCTCGGCCTCGACGCAGTTTGCCGTACAGCCGGTGGCTGAACATCTGGGGCTGGAGTATCTGTGCACGCAGCTGGCCGTCGAGGATGATCGGGTCACGGGCGAGATTGTACCGCCGTCGTGCTATGGCGAAGGTAAAGTCCACTGGGCGCGGCAACTGGCCGATCGGCGCGGCATACCGATCGGGCGCAGCTATTTCTACACGGACAGCCTGAGCGATCGGCCGCTGCTGGAGATCGTCGAGCATCCCATCGCCGTCAATCCTGATCCCGGCTTGAAGCGATTGGCCGTTCAGCGCGGTTGGCCGATCGAGAGGTTCTATTAGACTTTTCTAACCGCTTTTTGACCGGCATGATATAATCGGCGGCAGTCCACTATGATACTTGTGATCGGCGCAACCGGCTTCATCGGGCAACAGTTGGTCGCGCAACTCGCTCAAGCCCAATATCCCATTTGCTGCCTCGTGCGACCGTCGCGCCGACCGCGCTACTTTGCGCCCGGCATCACCGTGCAAATCGTCTCCGGTGATCTGGACGACGCGCCCGCCCTGCGATTGGCGATGCACAAAGTCACCACGGTGTTTTATCTGGCGACGACGTGGGAGGCCACGGCGCAAGAGACCGTGGAAGAAATCAATGTGCGCCGCGCCGGGCAGTTGGTAGATGCCATGCAGGAAGCGGGCGTGCGCCGCCTGATCACGCTCAGTTCCATCGGCGCGGATTCGCACTCGGCGTTTGCTTATCTGCGCAGCAAGGGCCTGACCGACGAAGTGTTCACGCGCAGCGACCTGGAGTACACCATTCTGCAATCGTCGGCGGTGTACGGCGCGGGCGATGGCTGGACGGAATCGATCGCGCTGGCACTGCGCCGCTGGCCGTTCTTCTTCCCCATCCCCGGCGATGGCCGCGTGCGCCTGCAACCCATCTGGGTCGAGGATCTGGTGAGCTGCGCATTGGCTTGCCTGGCCGATCCCAAATCCGCCCGCAAGACCTTTGTCGTGGGCGGCTCACAGGCGTTGACGTACGATGACTTCATCAGTCTGCTCATGCAGATCACGGGCCGGCGACGCGCCAAACGCTACATGCGGCCGGCCAGCGCTTTGTCCTGGTCGCGTTTCTTGCGCGGCCTGCTGAGCGGTCATACGCTGTACACCCCCACCGAACTCGATCTGTTGTCGGTCGATCGCACCACTGCCCTGGATTCGGTGTCCTATCAATTTGGCTTCACACCGGCGCGCCCGGCGAGTTCGATGGATTATCTGAAGTAGCCGACCGATGGCCGACTTCGACATCCGCCCCTTACGCACCCTCGACGATTTTCGCGCCGCTGAAGACGTGCAGCGTGCGGCCTGGCAAAGCGATGAACTGGACATCGTACCGCTGCATATGCTGTTGACGGTCGCCAAGAACGGCGGGGTGGCGCTGGGCGCTTTTGCGCAAGGGCAACTCGTCGGTTTTGTATTTGGCTTTCTGGGTACGGGCGAGCATCGCTATGGGCCGGAAGCGCCCGCCGCCGTCAAACTCAAGCATTGCTCTCATCAAATGGGCATCTTGCCCGAGTGGCAAAGCAAGGGCGTGGGCTTCGCTTTGAAATTGGCGCAGCGTGAGGCGGTGCGCGGCCAGGCTCTGCGGCTGATCACGTGGACGTACGATCCGCTGGAAAGCAAGAACGCGAATCTCAACATCTCGAAGTTGGGCGCGGTGTGCCATACTTACTATCGTGACCTGTATGGCGAATTGCGCGACGGTCTCAATCGCGGCTTCCCCACCGATCGGTTTCAGGTCGACTGGTGGATCGACAGCAATCGCGTCGAGACACGCCTCACGCGCAATCGACCGCCCCTGACGCTCAAGCACTATCTGTTCGCGCGCACGGCGATCATCAACGCAGCGACGATCGATTCACGCGGTCTGCCGGTCTGCCCGGACCCGATCGGCCCATTAAGCGCCGAACGATTTCTGGTGGAATTTCCGGCCGATTTTCAGGCCATCCGCCGCACCGAGCCCGATCTGGCGCTGGCGTGGCGGCTGCACCTGCGCTCGATCTGCGAGGATGCCTTCAAACACGGCTACAGCGTGATTGATTACATTTACGAACCCGGCTCGCCTGCGCGCAGTTATTATTTGATGCAGCAGTTGGAATTCAACGAGACGTGAGGCGGGATACAGGAAGCAAGATGCAGGATGTGTGTTCCGTATTAGAGTCACGTACCACGCACCACGTTTTACTCGTCACTCGTCACTCGTTACTCATTATAAGGACTACCATGCCCATCGATCACATCACCCTCTATCACGTCAGCATGCCATTGGTCGCACCGTTTGAAACTTCGTTCGGTGTCGAAACCGATCGCCATTGCATCCTCGTGCGCGTGGAAGCCGACGGCCTCACCGGTTGGGGCGAGTGTCCCGCCGAGTCAACCTTTGGCTACTCCTATGAAACCACCACCACCGTGTGGCACGCGCTGAAAGATTTCCTCGTGCCGCAGTCGTTGGGCAAGCCCGTCAGCATCGAGGATGCAGTTCGCTTAGGCGAATACATGCGCGGGCACAACATGGCGCGGCATGGCCTGGAAGCGGCGTTGTGGGACATCGTAGCCCAGCGCGAAGGCGTCTCACTGGCGAGGGTATTGGGCGGCACGCACGATCGAGTGGCAGTCGGTGTAAGTGTAGGCATTCAGGCCAACACCGATGCTTTGATTAAGAAACTAGCCGATTACTTAGGACAAGGCTACGGGCGCATCAAGATCAAGATCAAGCCCGGTTACGATCTGGACATCGTCAAGCGCGTGCGCGAAGTCTATCCGAACATTCTCTTGCAAGTCGATGCGAACTCAGCCTATCGGCTGGCGGATCGCTCGCTATTCGAAGCGATGGACGAGTACAACCTATTGTTGATCGAACAACCCTTCGGCTGGGATGACATCTACGAACACTCGAAATTGCAGCCGCATTTGAAGACCCCCATTTGCCTGGATGAATCGATTCATTCGGTTGGACACGCACTCATGGCCGTCGAATTGGGCGCGTGCAAGATCATCAACATCAAACCGGCGCGCGTGGGCGGCTTCACGGAATCGCGCCGCATTCACGATGTGTGCCAGAGCCACGGTCAGCCCGTGTGGTGCGGCGGCATGCTGGAGACCGGCGTAGGACGCGCGGGCAATGTGGCGCTGGCCTCGCTGCCCAACTTCACCCTGCCCGGCGACATCAGCGCCAGCAATCGCTACTATGTAGAAGACATTGCCGAACCCGCCTTCACGCTCAACCCCGATTCGACGCTGTCTGTGCCCACCGCTCCTGGCCTCGGCGTGACGGTGAATATGCAGGCCTTGGAGAAGTACACGCTGCAAACAGAGACCTTTACCAAGTAAATACGTGGTGCGTATTGCGTGGCTCATTAGCCCATCTCGCAACACGTAACACGAAACACGACCATGCACCTAGACATCGCCGTCGCCAAAGTTCGCAAATATGCCGTGCCGGAAAGCGGTGACACCATCGAGACGATCGAACGTCCCGGCGGCGGCATCTCGATCGTCGTCGTGGACGGGCAGCGCTCCGGTCGCAGCGCCAAAGTCATCAGCAACATGGTCGCGCGCAAAGCCGTCTCGCTACTGGCCGAGGGCGTCCGCGATGGCGCCGCGGCCCGTGCCGCGCACGATTATCTGTACACCCAGCGATCGGGCAAAGTCTCGGCCACGCTCAACATCGCCTCGGTCGATCTGGAATCGCGCACGCTGGTGCTGTCGCGCAACAGCCACTGCCCCATCATCGTGTCGCAGAACGGCGAACCGCGCCTGCTGGACGAGCCGTCCAACCCGGTGGGCGTGCACAAAGGCACCAAACCCGTCATCGCCGAAATTCCGCTCGCGCCGGCAACCATTGTGGTAATATATACCGACGGCCTCATCGCCGCCGGGGAGCGGACCGGCCAGTCGCTGGACGTGCTGCAAGCGATGCGCGACTTGATCCCCCATCACTTGACGGCGCGCCAGATCGCCCGCGACTTGCTCGATCGGGCACTGGCGCTGGACGAACACCGGCCGGCCGACGACATCAGCCTGGTCGTTCTGTCGATCAGCAAATTCGATCAACGCAACGATGTCCGCTGGCTCAACGTCAGCATGCCGCTCTAAACTACACGCCGATCGGGCCGTTAACATCGATCGGGTTGTTGAAGGAGTAGAACCATGTCACGAGTTTCCGCCGCCTTTGTGTGTGCGCTATGCGATCCCGATAATCCGCGCCCGGCCAGCATCATGTGCAGCAACAACTGCGGGCGCTATGTCTGCGCCGTTCACGCCATCCCGCGCAAGGGGCCGGGCAGCGCCATGATCTGCCTGTCGTGCGCCGAAGCGCTGGGGCTGCTGGAAAAGCCCAAACCGCAGCCGGTCGTCACGCCAATAGTCAGTATCCCATCGGTCGAAGTGACACCACAGCCTGTGGCTGAACCGATCGCTCAACCTGAACCGATCGCTCAACCTGAACCGCCTGCGGCCGCTGTCAAACCCGATGAGACTCTGGTCAACGTGCCCGCGCCCATCGTCGAGATTAAGCCTGAACCCGTCACGCCGCCGCCCACGCCCAAAGCATTTGACACGCCGATCGGGCCGTTAACATCGATCGGGTCGTTGAAGGAGTAGAACCATGTCACGAGTTTCCGCCGCCTTTGTGTGTGCGCTATGCGATCCCGATAATCCGCGCCCGGCCAGCATCATGTGCAGCAATAACTGCGGACGCTACGT
>JAUQXD010000100.1 GCA_030834835.1 Thermoflexales bacterium
GGATCAAGTCCCGGATAGGCCACCGTGATCCGATCGGGCTGCGCGCCGTACCGCGCGATCAAATCGCGCTTCGTCGCGGCTGAATCCGCCAGCACGTGCGTCGCGATACGAGTGTGCCAGCGCGTCGTCACATCCAGATACAAACGTTGCCGCAAGGGATGTGTTTCCGGAAAGTGCAAATAGCCCAGATCATGCACGGTCACGACGCTGCGGCGCGGTTGAATGATGGGCAGCACATGCGCGGGCACAAACAATACGCTGGGCGGATGCAGCGTCATTTCCAGCGAGAGGCGGCCATGCGTCCACAGGCGCGGGAAAGGCATATTTCTGATTGTTGATCTCTGATTGCTGATTCGAAAGCGTGGCGGCTGATTGAAGTATAAGCGAAATGAAAATCGATCGGGGGCGCGCTCCAACAGCGCGTCGATGAGCAGGCGCGAGTAAAGTTCCGTGCCGGTGGGTTGTTCGATGGTCGATCGGCTGGCGTCGATGCCGATGGTGTAGCGCGCAGTCATGGCTCCGATTGTATCACAATGTTTCGCGTAAAAACGCTGCAATCTGATCGGCCAGCGCGCCCTCGCGCAACATGCGCGGCTCGGCCCGAGTACAATCCAGCACGGTCGAAGGTATGCCGCCCGGCGTGACACCGCCGTCAAGGATCGCCTCAATGCGGCCGGCTAACTGCGCCAGCACTTCCTGCGCCGTGCGCGGATTCGGCCCGGTCGATCGATTGGCGCTGGTCACGGCCAGCGGACCGGTCAGGCGCATCAAAGCACGCGCCAGATCATGATCGGGGATGCGGACTGCGACGGTTTCACTGGCGCTGACTTCCATCGGCACGTTGGGCAGTTTGGGCACGACTAGCGTCAACGCGCCGGGCCAGAAACGCTCCATCAGGCGATAGGCGATCGGCGGCACATCGATGGCGATCCGATCGAGATCAGCGCTGTCCGCGATCAAGATGGGAATGGCTTTTTCGGGAGGACGTTCTTTCGCCACATACAGTTTCAGCGCCGTCGGGCCGTCAAACGCCAGCGTGCCCAGGCCGTACACCGTATCGGTGGGAAAGGCCACGAGTTTGCGATCAAGCAGCAACTGCGCGGCCAGTGAAAGTTGATCGGGCAAAAGAACTTGGGTCACGTTTCACTCGTCACTCGTTACTCGTCACGTAGTTCGCAACATCTCAACATCGATCACCGTATCACGATCAAACATCAGCCGCACGCCTTCACAATAACTGCAATACGGTTCGTCGGCCACCCCCCGAGTGAGCAGCAAACACCCGAGCGCGCCCGCTTCGACGATGCCGCCATGCGAGATGACCAACGCGCGGCCGCCGTCGGGTATCGATCGCACAATCGAGCGTAAGACGTCTGCTTGTACCTGCGCGAAGCGCGCCGCCGCTCCGCCCCGCTTGATCGCACGCGCCCACGCCGCAAAACCGGCGTCCCAGTTGATCTCATCTTCAACGCCCGCCGCCATCATGCTCAGCGCGTCGAGTTGCTCGTCCACGGCAAAGCCCATCGCGATGGCAGTCTCGAAGGCGCGCGGGAGGGTGCTGGTCACAACGCGCTCAAACGGCCCGCTGGTGCTGCCGATGCGACGGGCGAGATCGACGCCAGCCTGTGTCAGATGTGGACCGGGGCTGGCGCGCATGGCATGTCGCCGCGTTTCGAGGATTCGCATGATGGTTCTATCAACCAGGTGATCGGTCAATCGGTTATCGGTCAATTGGTAATCGGTCAAGCGGTAATCGATAATCGGTGATCGATCAATTGGTAATCGGTCAACCGGGTACCGATCACCAATCACCAGTTGACCAATTACCAGTTACCAATCTCCCGTTGACTACTTCACCTCAATCACAACCAATCGATCGAGTCCCGCGTAATCTGGCCGTACCGTAATCTGCGCAGCAGGGAAATGCGGTTGCGCGATGGCGGTCACATCGTCGCCCTGATACGCGCCGATTTCCATCAGGATCAGGCCGCCCGCCTTCACCACGCGCGGCGCATCCTTCAACATCGCGCGCATCAAATCGAGGCCGTCCGGCCCGCCCAGAAAGGCCATCTTCGGCTCGTGGCCGCGAATGGTCTTCTGCAGATAGGGCCAGTCCTTGTCGTCGATGTAAGGCAAATTCGCCGCCAACAGATCGAGCGTTTCCGTTACCGGTTCCAGCAAACTGCCCACGCGGAAATCAATTCGATCGGATACGCCATGCCGCACGGCATTTTCGCGCGCCAGGTCAACAGCCTCCGCTGACAAATCCGTGGCAATAATGCGCGCGTGCGGCAGATGCTTCGCCAGCGTCACGGCGATGCCGCCGCAGCCCGTGCCGATGTCGGCAATGACGGGCGCGGGATGATCGGCAAAACGCGCCAATGCAAACTCGATCAGGCACTCGGTCTCCGGGCGCGGAATCAACGCGCGCCGATCGGTGATCAGATCGAGATCGTAAAACTCGCGATGGCCGACGACATAGGCCAGCGGCTCATCTTTGAGCACACGGTCAAGATTGGCGTGAAACAGCGTGAGCTGATCGGGCGTGGGAAATCGATCGAGCCGCGCCAGCAGCTGCGTGCGCGTAATGTTCAGGGCGTGCGCCAGGATCACCTCAGCCGATAAACGCGGCGCATCGAC
Organism: Thermoflexales bacterium; assembly: GCA_030834835.1. Taxonomy (GTDB): domain Bacteria; phylum Chloroflexota; class Anaerolineae; order Fen-1058; family Fen-1058; genus JAGOBP01. The sequence continues at coordinate 2,641 of JAUQXD010000100.1, forward strand.
ATCAATCGCTTCGAGTTGTTCGGCCGCCTGTTGGCACAGTTGTTGAAGGGTCAAAGGGGTTCCAGTCATAAAACAAAGTGGCTGATGAGTGACGAGTGAAAAGATCACTCGTCACTCATCACTCGTCATTATAAGCCCGCCGCTTGCAGCTTCTCCGCCTGATCGTGCGTGTTGAGGTCGTCGATGAATTCATCCAGATCGCCGTTCATAATGTAGTCGAGCCGGTACGACGTCAGGTTGATGCGATGATCGCTGACCCGACTCTGCGGATAATTGTACGTGCGGATTTTTTCACTGCGCTCGCCGGAGCCGACCTGCGATCGGCGCGTGGCGGTCTGTTCGTTGTCCTGCTTCTCCTGCTCCAGCTCGTACAACCGCGCGCGCAAGATCGACATGGCGCGCAGCCGGTTTTGCAGCTGCGACCGCTCGTCCTGGCATTGCACGATAATGCCGGTCGGCAGATGATGAATGCGCACCGCGGTGGCGTTCTTTTGCACATTCTGGCCGCCCGCCCCGGCTGACTTGTACACGTCGATCTCGATATCCTTGTCGGGGATGGTGATCTCCACTTCGTCCACTTCCGGCAGCACGGCCACGGTCGCCGTCGAGGTGTGAATGCGGCCCTGCGATTCGGTGATGGGCACGCGCTGCACGCGGTGCACGCCGCTCTCAAATTTCAGCCGCGAGTAAGCGCCCTTGCCTTTGACCATGAAGATGACTTCTTTGAAGCCGCCCAC
>JAUQXD010000989.1 GCA_030834835.1 Thermoflexales bacterium
CAACAGCCGTCGCCCCCGCACGCATTCGCCTGGCGCGTCGCCGACACAACGTGCCGGGTGCGACGTGGTGGGAATCCAACACCCAACAACGTGATCAACCCATGTCCACTTTGGATGCCCGACAAAAACACTCGGGCATGACGATTGACCACATGCATTACGCATCACGCATTACTCGTCACTCATCACTCGTCAAAATTGTCGCCAACTTCCCCGGATCGACGTTGCCGCCCGACAACACCACGCCGATCTTCTGGCCTGCAACATTCGGCACTTTGCCTGCCAGCAACGCCGCGATGGGGGCCGCGCCGCTCGGCTCCACCAGCAGCTTCAGTCGCAGCAACATGAAGCGCGTCGCCGCCGCCAACTCTTCGTCCGTCACCAGCATGATCGATTCCAGATACTGCTGCATGATGGGAAACGTCAGTTGCCCCGGCGCAGTCGGCAGCAATCCATCAGCGATAGAGTGCGATTGCGGTGTCGATGTGATCTCGCCCTTTTGCAGCGATAAATACGCATCATTCGCCGTGTCCGGTTCGACACCAAAGATGCGGAGATTGGGCTTGAGCGCGTGTGTGGCAATGCAGCAGCCTGAGATCAGCCCCCCGCCCCCGATCGGCACGATCAAGCCATCGAGGTCGGGTACGTCCGTCAGCAGTTCCAACGCCGTCGTGCCCTGCCCCGCAATGATGTGCGGATGATCGAACGGCGGGATCAATGTCAGGTTGCGCTCTTCGGCCAGTTGCCGCGCAATCGCCTCACGTTTCTGCTCCACGCGATCGTACAGCACGACCTCCGCGCCATAGCCGCGTGTCGCCGCGAGTTTGATCGCGGGCGCATCGTTGGGCATCACGATCACCGTCGGCGTGTTCAGCAACCTCCCCACCAGCGCCACGGCTTGCGCGTGATTGCCCGACGAGAACGTGACCACGCCATGCTTCAATTGTTCGTCGTTCAACCGGCTGACGGCATTGTACGCGCCTCGAAACTTGAACGCGCCCACGCGCTGCAAATTCTCGCACTTGGCAAAAACCTGGGCGCCTGTCCGCTCATTCAGCGTGCGCGAGGTGGCGATCGGTGTGCGATGGGCCACACCCGTCAACCGTTCCGCCGCCGAGGTAATATCGTCAAACGTGATCATCCTGTCTCCCTAAACCACCTTATGCCCCGTCATTGCGAGCGGAGCGAAGCAATCTCAAATTCGGCCTTCAGATTGCTTCGGGCGCTGCGCGCCCTGCTCAGAAACTTATCCTTGCGTGTCATTCCGAGCGGAGCGAGGAATCTCTCGCGCGGCAGGCGGCGTGGCTGGCCGGGCCAGAGATCCCTCGTCGCACACAACGCTCCTCGGGATGACACTTGGCGGGTTGAGTTTCTGCTGTCACGCATTCCGCCTGCGGGATGGCCTTCTCGCAATGACGTTGAGACTGCAAAAAGCAAGTCCCTCTACATCTCATCATTCAACAGTCGGCCTGATCGATACGCCTCCAGCGCCTTCTGCGCCGGTTCAAAGATCGGCGAGGGCAGCTGATCGATCGGGCACCACGTCCAGCCGTCGATTTCATCGGGCGCGGCGGTGTGCGGTTCACCCCGCGCAATATCGGCCAGAAACTCCACATCGATCCAATGCTGATCTTCCACGATGATCGAGGACAGGCATAACAAACGCAGGTTCGCGATCTCGACACCGGCCTCTTCACGCGCCTCACGCCGCGCGCAGTCTTGCAGTGTCTCGCCGAACTCCAGTTTGCCGCCGATCCAGCCGTACCAGCCAGCCCAGCGTCCTCTGGCGCGCTTCGCCATCAGCACACGATCGTCGCGCACAATCATCACACCGACACCGACTCGTGGCTCATTCATCGTCGTCTCGCTTCAATCCAGGGCGTGGGTGTGCAGCTCATCGGATTCCGGTTTCGCCTTCGAGCGCGACTGGGCCAACGCCGCGCCGCCTGCGTCGAGCAAGTGCTGCAGCAGGTGGGGCATTTCCTGCTGCACCATCGGAAAATCACGCACGATCTGCGCCGGGATTTGCGCTACCAGATCGCGCCCGTTCCACAACACGCTGGCTTCAATCAGCCAGCCGTCCGGTTTGGGCACAATATCCAGCCACCACGTCAGGGTCTTGTCGGCCGCTACCTCCGCCTCCAGGCAGACGCAGACGTAGACCTCGCTGCCGTAGTAGCGGCATTCGACAAACGACGTGGCCTGCAGATTGGCGGCCTGTTTTAGCTGCGTGCGAAAGGCATCCAGCTGCCCGCCGATTTTGGCCAGAAACGACAGGGCATCAAAGGTGATCTGATCGTCGTGCGAAGTCATACTTGAACCGTCCTCACGGCGCGCACGCGCGGTGGATGGGCTGTGTTAGTTCGATAGATTATAGACCGGTGTCAGGGGCGGGTCAATCGGGTGTGAGTGTGCGCGCATGGCGCGCCTCACGGGTTTGATTGACACGCCCTTCGATCAACTCTATAATCGCCTGCGCACGCACACACACTTTGCTACAGGAGGCCGTTGCCTTGACTCAGTACGCGTTTTTCCAGGGGGGGATTGTACCTATCGAGCAGGCTAAAGTCAGTATCATGAATCATGCCCTCAACTACGGCACCGGCTGTTTTGAAGGCATTCGCGCTTACTGGAATCCCGTCGAAGATCAGTTGTTTGTCTTCCGCATGTTGGAGCACTATCAGCGGCTGCTGCAATCGACCAAAATCCTGATGATGTCGCCGAAGTACACGGCTCAGCAATTGTGCGACTTCACGCTGGAACTGCTGCGACTCGAAGGCTATCGCACCGATGCCTATATTCGGCCGCTGGCCTACAAGTCCAACGAGATCATCGGCGTGCGGCTGCACGACCTCAACGACGATCTGAGCATCTGGTCAGTGCCATACAATCGCTACGTGGAGAACGAAGAAGGTGCGCATGTAGGCTTCTCGTCGTGGCAGCGCGTCAGTGATAACAACGTGCCGCCGCGCGGCAAGATCACCGGTGCGTACGTCAACTCGGCCTTCATCAAGACCGAGGCGGTGCAGAACGGCTTCGACGAAGCGCTGGTGTTGAACGATCGCGGCTATGTGTGCGAGGGCAGCGCGGAGAACATCTTCCTGCTGCGCGGCGGCAAGCTGATCACGCCGCCGGTGCAAGAGGATATTTTGGAAGGCATCACCCGCGCCACGATCATGGAACTGGCCCGCGAGGAACTGGGGCTGGAAACGGTCGAGCGACCGATCAGCCGTACCGAGTTCTACGTGGCCGACGAAGCGTTCTTCTGCGGCACCGGCGTGCAGGTCGTCGCCATCACGCAGTGCGATCATCGAGCCGTGGGCAATGGCCGCATGGGGCCGGTCGTCGGCGCGATGCGCGATCTCTATTTCAAGACGGTGCGCGGCCAGC
>JAUQXD010000990.1 GCA_030834835.1 Thermoflexales bacterium
ACCAGTCGACGATACGAACACGCTGCGCGCGCAGGTGCAAACCTACAAAGTCGGCGACGAGATTACGCTGACGCTGGTCAAAGGCACTGCCAACGGCCCGACCGAACAACGCGACGTCAAAGTCACGCTGACGGCCCGCCCCGCCGAACGCCAGTTCCAACTGCCGTCCGGCCAATCCGGCCCTGGCCGCACCGGCTGAGCCTCCTGACCTCCCGAAAGCCTTTTGACTTTCGGGAGGTTTTGTCTTCCTGTTGTGACGACGCTCCCCCTCTTCAGAAATCAAAAAGGACGATTTCAGGAGAGAGGGGGTCGGGGGATGAGGCGCTGTGTTTCATGTCATTTGTAGCGCCGAAACCGGAAGATTAACACCCCACATTTTGGCGCACACCGCGTATGCTAGAAGAGTGCGAAACGTGAGGGAAAATCATGCCGCAACTCTCTGAACTCAAAGTCTTTCTGGCCGCCGCGGAAGAACTCAGTTTCAGCCGCGCCGCCGAACGGCTGCACCTGTCACAATCGGCCATCAGCCAGAACATCCAGGCGCTGGAACGCGATTTTGGCGTGGAACTGTTCACCCGGCAGGGGCGCTCGGTGCGCCTGACGGAAGCCGGCCAGGCGCTGCTGCCGCTCGCCGTCGAAGTCGTGAACAGCGTCAACCGCATCGGCGAGTTCATGCACGATTTGGACGGCCAGGTGGCGGGCGATCTCATCACCGGCTGTTCCACCACCTCCGGCAAATACCTGCTGCCGGGCCTCGTCGCTGCCTTTCGCCGCGATTATCCGCTGGTGCGCATCCGCATCAAAGTCATGTCGCGCGATGAAGTCATCACGCGCCTGCTGGACGGTCGTCTGTCGCTGGGCGTCACCAGCCTGAAGATTGAGCAGCACGACCTGGAATACGTGCCGTTCTTTGAAGATCGCGTGATCTTGATCGTGCCCGCCGACCATCCGTGGGCGGCGTATGGCCGCGCCCTGCCCGCCGATCTGGTGGACGAACCGATGATCGTGCGCGAAGATAAAGCGGGCACCTCGCAGGTGCTGGCCGAAGGCCTGGCCCGGCACAACATGACGACCGACATGCTCAATGTCGTCATGGAGATCGGCAACGCCGAAGCCATCGAGATGGCCGTGGAAGAGGGCATCGGCATCGCCTTCATCTCCGAACTGGCGGCCGCGCGCGGTCTGGCGCTGGGCCGCGTCAAACAGGTGGAAGTGCCCGGTCTCGATCTGTGCCGGTCCGTGTTCATGGCACGCAACGTGCGCCAGCCATTGACGCGCACGCAGGATCGCTTCTGGTCGTTTGTCAAAGAGCACCGTCAGCAGTTCGCCGCCGATGTGTGGGGCACTGCCCGCAACCTCGCCCGCTGAAAATCGCTCACGCACCGCCCCGATTCAGTGACTGAATCGGGGCGGTTTCATGTCCGGTGCTCGCCGGGTGAGGCAAATCTTTTCATTTTCGGCTAAGGAGCACCGGTTACAATGATATAATCGTGCCGTTACGACGGCTGTTACGGAGGAGACTGAACCTTGAAACCACGTGTCTTGCGCTTATTCGCTCTGATCTCGATCGCGGCGCTGGTGTTGACCGCCTGCGCCGACATAAACCCGATCAACCCCTTTCCCGATCCGACCCGCGCGCCGAAACAGTCCGCGCCGCCGGTGGCCGCTGCGGGAGATACACTCCAACCCGATGGAACACCTGCGCCCGGCGAGCCGCCGATATTCGATGCCGCCGGGCTGCTGCGCGATCCGGTCTCCGAAGCCGATCGCGCCACGGCGCAGGCCATCGCTACTACCGACATTCCGCCCGGTGATTTGCGCGCCCTCGCCCTCCGCTTTAAGGGGCTGTCGCCGGATGCGCCTATGCAGAGCTGTACCACGGCGCCCGACTACAAAGAGGGTGACCAGGAGAAATTTCAGGTCTTCAGTTTCGACAACATGGAGACCTTCACCATCACCGCCTCACTGATCGCCAAAACTGATCGCGCTTACATGTGGCTGGATAACCGGTGGGTCTCGCAGGTCAATCGGGCGGCGTTGGTTCGCTCCACCGAGACGTTTTCCAATCAGACTTACGATCGCAATCGATCGTTGTTTGGTGAAGAGAAGAATCCCGGCATCGATTGCGATCCGCGCGTTCACATCCTCAACACGTCCAACACCTCGGCGGGCGGCTACTTTTCCAGCGTCGATCAAGAAACGCCGCAAGTTCGCCTGGACTCCAACGAAAAAGACTTGTTGTACATCGACATCGAAGGTTCCGGCGGAACGGAGGCCGTGGGCACCGCCTACTATGACGGCGTGATCGCGCACGAGTTTCAACATCTCATCTTGTTTGGCCGCGATCCCAACGAAGACACCTGGATCAGCGAAGGCATGTCCGAGTTGGCGATCTTCCTCAATGGCGACGATCCGGAAGTGGATGCCGTGGCCGCGATGACGCCGGAAGTGCAGCTCAACACCTGGCCGGACGGCGGCGTAGCCGACGCCACCAACTATGGCACGGCCTTCTCGTTTATGCTGTATTTCTGGGATCGTTACGGCGATGACGGCGTGCGTGCCCTCGCGGCTGAGCCGCTGAACGGGCTGGCGGGTGTTGATAAAGTGTTGGAGCAGATCGATCCGGGCAAGACCGCCGATGAGCTGGTGGCCGATTGGCTGGTGGCGCGCACGCTCGATGATCCATCGATCGATAACGGCCGTTATGGCTACGCCAAAACCGATCGGGCCACGGTGGAACCGCAGGACACGATCAACCGTTTTCCGTACGCCGATCGCGGCAGCGTGCCACAGTACGCGGGCGACTATATCGAACTGAGAGGCCAGCGCGACATCTCGATCGATTTTGCCGGCTCGACGAAGGCCCGCCTCATCGGCGCGGAGCCGCACAGCGGCCGGTATTTCTGGTGGAGCAATCGCGGCGACGTGACCGACCTCACGCTGACGCGCGAATTTGATCTGAGCGGCGTGTCGCAGGCGACGCTGAAATACTGGGCGTGGTATGCGCTGGAGAAGGATTGGGACTACGCCTATTTGACGGTGTCTGACGACGGCGGCCAGCGCTGGCAGATCATTCAGGCACCGTCCACCACCGATTCTGATCCGGTGAACGCAAATTACGGCTGGGGTTATACGGGCAACAGCGGCGGCGGCGAGCAGCCGGCGTGGATTGAAGAGACCGTCGACCTAAGTCAATATGCGGGCAAGAAAATTCTGGTGCGCTTCGAGGTCATCAACGATCTGGCCGTGAATCTGCCCGGCCTGGCGATTGATGATGTGAGTGTGCCGGAGATCAACTACGCAGACGATTTTGAAAGCGGTGAAGGCGGCTGGCAGAGCGGCGGCTGGTTGCACACCAACAATTTTGTGCCGCAAAGCTACGTGGTGCAGTTAATCAGCTTCGATCAGGACGGCACGACGGCCGTCTCACGGCTGCCCGTCAACGCCGACAACACCGCGCGCTGGTCCGTGCCATTGAGCCAGTTGCGTCGCGCTGTCGTCGTCGTCAGCGCCATGGCCCCGCGCACCACCGAGGTCGCCGGGTTCAACTGGTCGGCTGAAGAGAAGTGACAACCAGACCTCGGAGGTTTTCGCAGTTGAGCGTCAAGGTGAACTGACGCTAAAAACCTCCGAGGTCTTGATCATCGGCCAGCTTGAGGAACAGTGACAACGAGACCTCGGAGGTTTTTCGAGTTGAACGCCCCAGCGGCAGGCCGCTGAAAACCTCCGAGGTCTTACCAATCACTCACCGCGCTTCAGCGATTCAAACTCGGCGATGACTTCGGCCCGGCGCGACTCGCCGGCCTTGCGGCCTTCGTCCAGCATGTCGTTATAGCGCTGCCGCGCCTGCTGCTTCACATCTTCGCCGCTGGCGGGCGTCAACAACAGGGTGGACACCGCGCCGACAATCGCGCCGCTCAACACGCCGCCCAGAAATGCCAGTAACTTGCTCATACCGTTGCACCTCCATAATCGGATCGATGCGATTATAATGCGTAATGCGTAATGCGTAAAACGCCCCACGAACAGGAGTACTGCATGACCTCACACCGCATCGCCAGACTCAATCAACTTGCCGCCGCGGCCAACCTCGACTGCGTCGCTATTATGCCCGGGCCGAATATGCAGTATTTCACGGGCCTTAGTTTTCACCTGTCTGAGCGGCCTACGCTCGCGCTATTGCCGCGCGCCGGTCAGCCCGCGCTGATCCTGCCTGCCTTCGAAGCCAGCAAACTCGAGCGCAGTTCCATCGAGTGGCGCGCCTTTACCTTTGTGGACGGACAAGATCCGCTGGAGGCGTTTCAGGCTGCCAGCAAGGCCGTTGGACTAAGCGGCGCGCGCATCGGAGTCGAGGCGCTGACGATGCGGGTGCGCGAATTGCGGCTGCTGCAAGAGGCCGCGCCCGGTGCGGCCTGTGACGATGCCGATGAGTTGATCGCTGCCCTGCGGATGATCA
>JAUQXD010000991.1 GCA_030834835.1 Thermoflexales bacterium
CAATGATCGCCGCTATCCGTGGGCGGCGTGGCGTCGAAGATTTCACCGCACTGCGGGCACTTTGTCGCGCCGTCGGGCACTTCGGCGTTGCAGGCGGGACAATTCAATACGAAAACGGTGCCGCAGTTCGAGCAAGTCAAATCGTCGGGTTGCAGCGCTGCGCCGCAGGTGGGACAGCGTTCGCCGCCGCAATGCGGGCAGACATCGGCGTCTTCGGGCATGGGCTTTTGGCAATGCGGACAGTCTTCGGTGTCGTCGGCGTCACCCTCAAACGAGAGACCGCACGCCGGGCAGCGGGTATCGATCGGGAGCACGGCCTGGCCGCAGTCGGGGCACGTTAACGACCAGCCTGCGCCGCAATTCAAGCACGAGGTGGCGCGGGGCGGAATCGCCGCGTGGCATGCCGGGCAAAGTTCCTGATTGCAAGCGTCGCAGATTTCGGCGTCGTCGGGCAGTTTGGCATCACAGGTGGGGCAGTGCATAGGCGGCCTCGTGAGTGGCAGATGATTGACGACCAAACACCGCGAGTATAACATGAAACCGATCGGTTGGTTGACATCCGCACGCAGGCTGATATACTCACGCGAATTAACCAGTTGGCGCCGCGACTACAGTCGCGCCGCAACTCTGGCGGCATACCGGTGTTACATGTAGTGATCCGGGATGTTTGCACAGGGCCGGCCGCGCCAACTGAGGATGTGGAGCCGCACGGTGAGTGGAACGGACAGCGATCTCGATTTGATCGCGCGGGTCAAGACGGATCCGACCGCGTTTGGCGAATTGTACGAGCGCTACGTGGTCAAGATTTACAACTACGTGTATTACCGCCTGGGCAATCACCACGACGCGGAGGACGTGACCAGCCGCGTGTTCTATCGGGCGCTGATGCACGTGGAAGATTACGTCGATCGCGGTGTGCCGTTTTCAGCCTGGCTGTATCGCATCGCCCACAATCTGGTCGCCAACTGGCATCGCGATCATGGGCGGCGGCAGGACGTGGACTTTGACGACGCGCAGCTGGCCGATTTGCCCATTATCGGCGTGCGGCCTGAACAACCGGAATCGCTGGCGGAAGAGAACGAGCGGCGGCGCTGGCTGTTGACGGCCATCCGGCGGCTGCCGGAAGACCGTCAGGAACTGTTGATTTTGAAGTTTGTGGAGCAGTTGTCAAATGCCGAAGTGGGCAACATCATGGATCGTACAGAAGGCGCGATCAAGTCGTTGTATCACCGGACGCTATTGGCGCTGCGGGATGAATTGATTCAGATGAACGTCGGTTTCACCGATGAAACCGATCGGAGCCAGGCATGAGCGCGGACGGGGTTTCTCGCCAACCAGTAAACGACTCGGCGCTGAGTACAGCGGCGCTGGAAGCATGGCTGGCCGAGGTGTTCGAAGTGCCCGCCGATTTGCCGAAGCTGTCTGACAAGGCGCCAGCCATGCGCACGCTGGTCGGCGAGGTGCGCGAAACGCTGGTCCCGATCGAGCCGTCGCCCGACTTCGTACAGAATCTGGGCCGGTCGCTGGCCCAGGCCGCCAGCCAACGGCAGCAACCGCTGCGGCGGCGCGATCGCCGCGCCGTGTGGTGTGGATTGGCCGCGGCCGGCTCGGTGGCGTCGGTGGTGGGCGTGGCAGCCTATGTGCTGCATCAACGCGAGCGCGCCTGACGTAACGATTTTGGAACCGTCATTGCGAGCGCTTTTCGCGAAGCAATCTCAGACTCAATCAAACGGAGATTGCTTCGCAAACAGCACTCCTCGCAATGACGAATCTAGCACAGATCATTTTTCTGAAGTGAGGGAGACATCATGCTATACGGACGAATTACGGGTTGGGGCAAATGTGTGCCGGAGAAAGTGCTGACCAATGCCGACCTGGAAAAAATGGTCGATACATCCGATGAGTGGATCGTGTCGAGGTCGGGCATTCGCGAGCGGCACATCGCGGGTGAGGGCGATACGACATCGTCCCTCTCGGTCAAGGCGGCGCGCGCCGCGATGGAGCAGGCGGGCATCATCGCGGCCGATATTGATCTGATCCTGGTCGCGACCTCGTCGCCCGATTATTTGCTGCCGCCTGTCTCGTCGATGATTCAGCATCAACTGGGCGCTCACTGCGGCGCGTTTACGCTGGCGGCGGGCTGCACCGGTTTTGTCTATGGCCTGATCACGGCGCAGCAATACATCGCGAGCGGCGCGTACAAAACGATCCTCGTCATCGGCGCGGAGATTATCTCGACGTTTGTGGATTGGACCGATCGCAACACGTGCGTGTTGTTCGGCGACGGCGCGGGCGCGGTGGTGCTGCAGGCCAGCACGGAGAAGACCGGCGTACTGGCGTTTGAACTCGGCTCCGATGGCTCAGGCGCGGAGCATTTGAAGATGAACCTGGGGATGGCGAATCCACCCAGCCACGCCGTGATCGATAATCGCGATCACTACATCCGCATGAACGGCCGCGAAGTCTTCAAGTTTGCCACGCGCACGCTGGCGCGTTCGGTGGCGGAAGTGATCGGGCGCAGCGGGTTGTCCACGGACGACATCGATCTACTCATTCCGCACCAGGCCAACGAGCGCATCATCGAAGTGGCGGCGAAGCAGCTGGGCATGCCCATGGAGAAAGTCTTCGTCAACATCGCGAAATACGGCAACACGTCGGCGGCTTCGATCCCGATTGCGTTGTGTGAAGCGATGGAAGAGGGCCGTTGCAAGCTGGGTGACACGATCGTGATGGTCGGCTTCGGCGCGGGGCTGACGTGGGCCTCGGCGGTGGTGCAGTTAGGCGTGAAAGAGGAAGTGGATGTGGCGGTGCGCTGGCTGCCGACGACGCAGGTCAAGCGCGCGCAGAATCGCGTCAAAGTGGCGGCGCGAACGCTGGGCTTGAAAGCGGGCGCGATGTTGCTGCCGCTGTACGCGCGGGTGAAGAAGCGTAAGTAGGGTGAGTGGTAAATCAGTAAATTGGTAATC
>JAUQXD010000992.1 GCA_030834835.1 Thermoflexales bacterium
TTCGAGCCAGTGCGTGAGCGTGGGGCTGGGTTCCCTGTCCTGCAACAACTTGATGCCATCGTTGTCGGTGGCCGCGCGCCAGACATTGAGCAGGGGGCCGCGCTCGATGACATTCGCCTCTGCGCCGAACTTGATCAGTGCGCCGATCGTTTTATCAAAGACCGCGCGGATCGCACCCGCTCGCAGCACGATGGTGTGATCATCCTCGTCTGCGATTATGGGAGTGGTCGCACGTCCGATCGGTTTGGACGCACGCGACGATAAGGTCAGTTGCTGCCACGCGACTTCATGCCCGGCCTTTGCCCAATCGGTATCGTGGCGCTGATAAAATCGGAAGTTGAGAAACCGCTCGCCGGTCTGATCGGCCGTGAGATTCAACGTCACATCCAGCGCTTCCCGCGGCGCGATGGTGAGCGGCGGCAGTTTGCCAGATTGCGCGCACTCACCATCAACGGTCAATTCCCAGGTGCCGACTAAATCGACAAGCGACGTGAAGTCGCGCTGGTTGACAATCCGAATATGGCCGCGCGCATTCACCGCCTTGACACGCACCGGCTGCACGAGATACTTGAATTCGTACAGCGCGGGATGCGGCGTCCGATCGGGCCACACCAGTCCATCGGCCACGAAATTGGCGTCGTTCGGCACATCGCCGAAATCGCCGCCGTAAGCCCAGTAGGGCCTTCCAGTTTCATCGGTTTGTTTGATCCCGTGATCGATCCACTCCCAGATGAAACCGCCTTGCAGCCCCGGATATTTTTCAAAGGCCGCCCAGTAATCCGCCAACGAGCCGTTGCTGTTGCCCATGGCGTGCGAGTACTCGCACAGGATCATGGGACGCCAGTCCTGGCTGGTTTGCGACCACTGAATGATGTCTTTGATTTCAGGATACATCGGGCAGACCAGATCGGTGGCGTGATGCCCGCCCTCCCATCGCTCAGGCGCATTGCGGATCGCGCCTTCGTAGTGCAATGGGCGCGATGGATCGGCGCTGCGCACCCAGCCCGCCGCCGCGTCATGATTGGGTCCGTAGCCGCTTTCATTGCCCAGCGACCAGACAATCACGCTGGGATGATTCTTGTCACGCTCCACCATGTTGCGGACGCGCGCGACGAAGGCCTGCGTGTAGCGCGGATCGCGGCACAGATCGTGATAGAAGGCGTGCGCCTCGATGTTCGCTTCGTCGATCACGTAGAGGCCATAGCGCTCGCACAGATCGAGCCAGGCTGGATCGTTGGGATAATGCGACGTGCGGACGGCGTTCACGTTGAACTGCTTCATCAGGCGCGCGTCGGCTTCCAACGTTGCGTAGCTCACCGCCTTGCCGGTCGTGTCGTCGTGATCGTGACGATTCACACCTTTGATCAGCACCCGTTGGCCGTTGATGAGCAGCTGCCGATCGCGCACTTCGATTTTTCGAAAGCCCACCCGGCAAGCCGTACTCTCTTCGCCGTGCGGCGTTTTCAAGGTCACGACCAGCGTGTAGAGATTCGGCGTTTCTGCCGACCACAATTTCGGCGCGCGAATGGATTGTTCGATCTGCGCTTCATTCATCGGGCGCTTCGGCACGACGTGAGTCGCGCCCACTCGCACCGTCAACGGCGACTTGAACACCGCGCGCTGTTTGGCGTCGAATAACTGGAACTCGACCGTGCAATCCGCGTGCGCTTCGCCGGCAAAGCCGACTTGAGCGGTCACGCGCAAGATTCCATCGCGCGAATTTTCTGCCAGATCCCCGCGCGCAAAAACATCTTGCAGATGCGGCACGTTCGTCGCATACACATACACCGAACGTTGCAGCCCGGCCTGCCACCAGTGATCCTGATCCTCGATGAAACTCGCATCCGACCAGCGCGCTACCACCGCGACCAGTTCGTTCGTTTCACCGAAGCGCACCATATGAGTCACGTCGAATTCGGCGGGTGTGCGCGCGTCTTTGCTCAGGCCGATCGGCTGGCGGTTGACGTAGACGTACAGCGCGCCCTCGCAGCCGCCAAAATGCAGCACGATTCGACGGTCACGCCAACTGTCTGGCACGGTGAACGTGTGGCGATAAATACCCGTGGGGTTGTCGTCCGGCACATGCGGCGGCTCTTGCGGAAACGGCATGACGATGTTGGTGTAATGTGGCTTGCCGAAGCCCTGCATCGTCCAGTTGCCGGGCACTTGAATGGGCGACCAGTCGTCCACGTCAAGTTCGGCGTAAGTTGCCTGCGCGGGGCTGGCTTTGATCTTGAACTGCCACGTGCCATCCAGACTCATGAACCACGACGTCTGCGCGCGATCCAGCGTCAATGCGGCCCCGGCGGATGGAAAGGGAATCAGCGTGGCGCGCGGCGGCAAGAGGTTGAGACCAGGCAACTGCGGCATCTCCCAGGTTTTTTCACCGCCGAGATATAGCAGGGGCAGAACCGCTGATCGATCCTCATGGCTTTGATTCGACACGATGGATTTCCTTGACAAAGTAGATTTCACGGCAGTTGAAACTGCACCAACAATTACGCGAAGCCGACCTGCGTCGGCTAGTCGGCGCAGGCCGACTTTGTGTCATTGTAGCCGCGAACACCTACACCAGCACGCAAGTGCGGTGTTTATTCGCCAGAGCCACGATCCCCGTCAAGACACGCCCGAATATCGTCAATGGTCTGCTGAGTGTTGCGGCACAGGACACCTTTCATCCCCATCGCTTGCGCCGCCTCGATGTTTACCGGCTTATCGTCGACGAACACACATTCGTTCGCCGGAAGTCCCAATTGCTCCAGCACAAGCTGATAGATGCGCGGATCAGGTTTGAGCAGTTTGACTTCCGCCGAATAGACCGCCGCGTCCACCCAGGTATTCATCTTGAACCTGGTGCGGTGGAAGTAGCGCGCATCCGACCAGGCATTGCTCAAGATACCGATTTTGTAGCGCGGCCGCAGGCTTTGGATGAACTGCACGAGCGTCGTGTCGAGTTGTTCGCTCGACCAGAAGTCGCGCTGCAGATCCCCGATCTGTATCTCGTTCAACCCCAGCTGGCTACCGACTGCATCCCACACCTGGCGTTCGCTTACTCCACCTGACGCCGCGTGCGCCGCCGGTTCCGAATCCTGCACCAGGCGAGTCAATTGCCCCGGGGCCAGGCCCAGGCGTTTTTCCCACTCAAAGCGTTTGGCGTGATCGGTCTCACGCAGAATGACATCCCCTACATCGAAAATGATGGCACGAATTGGCATGGTGTTCCTCTCAGGTTAGAGCAAGCCCTAGTTCGATTTACGACTCGTCATGCCTGGATGCCCGCCAGAACTGCGCTATGGCGCACTGGCCCGGACGACCAATTTGACCTGCAGCACAATTTCGGTCCCGGCGTTGGCATCATTCCGGATCTGCTCCAACAGCAAACGCACGGCCTCGGCACCCAGTTCATAACGCGGTGAGTGGCAGGTCGTCAAGGAGGGAGTGACTAACGCGGCCAGCGGCACATTGTCGTAGCCGACGACGGCCAGATCTTCAGGCACGCGGCGGCCCAGTTCGGCGCAGGTCTGCAAAGCACCGACCGCCACCAGATCATTGAAGCAAAAGAGGGCCGTCAATTGAGGCTGCGCCAGCAGCAAAGCGCGGGCCGCCGCCTGCCCGCCCTCCACAGTTGGAGGGCAGTGGATTTTCCAGGCGAGATCGGGCGAGAGGCCAGCGGCGAACAGGGCCTCTTGATAGCCCCTGGATCGGGCCTGACCGCTGAAAGACGTGGCGGGGCCAGCTAACAGGCCGATGGCCCGGTGGCCGCGATCGAGCAAGTGTTGGGTAGCCAGCTGGCCGCCCGCCACATCGTCCAATCGCACTATGCCAACTGTTGACGGACCGGTCTTTTTGTCCAGTCGCTGGTTAATGAGTACCGCCGCCGGTAAGTGTTTGAGCACTTCGGAGATTTGCCGCGGTTGAAGCCGGCTGATCAACACCACGCCGTCCACCCGTTTTTCTTCGAGTGACTGCACAACCGCTAATTCGCGCCGGGGGTCTTCTTCAGTGTTGCATAAGAAGATACTGTACCCTTCGGCATAAGCAATATGCTCCGCGCCACGGGCGACTTCGGCGAAGAACGGGTTGGAAATATCGGGAACCACCAGGCCGAGCGTGCCGGTGTGTTGAGTAGCCAGGCTACGGGCGATGCCGCTGGGGCGGTAGTTCAATCGGTCGATGATTTCTTGAACGCGCTGGCGCGTGGCCGCACTGACATCGCCCTTGTGGTTGATCACGCGGGAGACAGTCATCATGGAGACCCCGGCTTCACGCGCAATATCGGCCACTGTCACATCGCGTGCCATGAATTCCACTCTTTTCAGGTAGATATATGTTAACGCTAACATAATTTTAGCCAGAATGATTCGATTGTCAATAGGTAAACCAAATAATGTCGCACTCGTGTGCAATAAGGCGATTCGATCTACAAATTAGCATGTGGATCGGCACCGGATCGAAATTTGCCTATTGACAGCCAGGACATTTTTGGTAAAATACCGTTAGCGCTAACGCCAACGTGTGCAGTAAATCTTGAATCGATTGCTCAAGCGAAAGTTAGCCGGAATCTCCCAGTAGTTGACGACGATCGGTCGAGGAGGTGATCGAAATCGATTAGTTGAATAAAACAGCCAAAGATCGTTCAGCGTTTTTTGACGTGTTCGACAGCTCTTTCAATCCCAAGGAGGCAAGAAATGTCTAAGCGCGCCCGGAGGCAATTCGTGCAGCACACCCTGCGAATTGCTTCGATTGTTATCCTGTTTTCGATGCTACTCTCTGCCTGCAGCCCGGCGGCAACGCCGACAGCCGCACCCGCGCCCACTACCGCTCCAGCGGCAGCGCCCGCAGCCGTTCCCCCGACGACAGCGCCGGCCGCAGCCGCGCCCACTACTGCACCTGCACCGACCACCGCTCCGGCTTCAACTTATAAGGAAGCGCCGATGCTGACCAAGTTGGTCGAAGCGGGTTCCCTGCCCCCGGTCGATGAGCGCTTGCCCAAAACTCCGCGCGTCTTGCCCGTCTACGAAAAGGTCGGCACCTACGGCGGAACCTGGCATCGCGCTTACAGCGGCATCGGCGACAAGTGGAACGTCGGCAAGCTGCTGACCGAACCGATTGTCAAGTATCATATGAGCCTGCCTGATAAGTTGGAATTGGTACCCAACTGGTGTGACGATTACAAACTCAGCGCCGACGCCCAGACCTACACGTTCCACATCCGTGAAGGCCTCAAATGGTCGGATGGCGTCCCGGTGACCACCGACGATGTCAAGTTCTGGTACGAGGATGTCTTCCAGAACAAGGACCTGCTGCCGAACGCGCCGGCCACGCTGAAGGCTGGCGGCGAGCCGCTGACCGTCGAGATTGTCGATCAGTTCACGTTCAACGTGAAGTTCACTGCGCCCAATCCGCTGTGGCTGTCGGGTCTGGCGATGAACAGCACGGATCCCGGCCTGCTCAAGCCCGGCTTCATCCTGCCCGCCCACTATCTGAAGAACTTCCTCCCCAAGTATGCCAGCCAGGCAGACTTGGACAAGATCGTGGCCGACAAGAAGGTCAAGGGCTGGAAGGAACTGTGGGGCAGCGGTGGAGCGATCGAGAGTGAGTGGCTCAATCCCGATATGCCGACGCTGGCCGCCTGGAAAGTCAAGGTTCCGCCGCCCGCGAATCAACTCGTCTACGAGCGCAATCCGTACTACTTCGCCGTGGACCCGGAAGGCAACCAGCTTCCCTATATCGACGAAATCACGTTTGACCTCTACCAGGATCCAGAAACGGTCAATCTGTGGGCCGTGCAGGGTAAACTGGACGAGCAGGCGCGCGGCCTCGACTCGGCCAACTTGCCGCTGTACAAGCAGAACGAGGCTAAGGGCAACTATCGCACTTTGACTTGGCGCAGCACCCAGATGCAGGTGATCTTCCCGAACCTCAATGTGGAAGACCCCACTTTGAATAAGTTGTTCAACGATGCCAACTTCCGCCAGGCGTTGAACATCGCGATCAATCGTGAAGAAGTGCAGCAGATTGCGTGGAACGGCTTCGGCGTCCCGCGCCAGGCCAGCCCGGTGCCGGGCACCGCCTACTACGACGCCGAGTTTGCGCAGAAGTGGACCCAGTATGACGCCGCGACGGCCAATAAGCTGCTCGACGATCTGGGCCTGACCAAGAAGGATGCCGACGGTTATCGCCTGCGTTCGGACGGCAAGCGGCTCAGCATTACGCTGGTGTATGAGGAAGGCGCCAAGTGCAACTTCTGCGAACTGATTCAGAAGTACTGGAAGGATGCCGGCATCGAGTTGAACCTCAAGAGCGTCGATCGGACCTTGTTCGATCAACTGATGGCGGACGGTAAAGCCGATATGCTGGTGTGGTGGTGGGATCGCAACAACTTGATCGAAGCGGATCCGACCAACTACCTCGGCACCGATAATATTTGGGCACCCCAGTGGGGCAAGTGGGCGCTCAGCAATGGCAAGGAAGGCACGGAACCGCCGGCCGACCATCCCATTCGCCAGCTCTGGGCGGCCTGGCAAGCGGCCACCAGCACCAGCGATCCGGCTGAGGCCCGCAAGGCCATTCAAGAGATCGTGACCATTCACAAGCAAAACGTGTGGGTCATTGGTCTGGTCGGTGAAGATCCGGTGGCATGGGTCGCGTCGAACCGGATGCACAACGTTCCCGACGGCCTGGTCAGCGACGAAGCCTACCGCGAAGAAGGTTTTGGGCAACCGGCGCAGTATTTCCTGGACCCGCAGTAGTCTGATGGTTTCACGGCAGGGCTTCGTTCGAAAGGGCGAAGCCCTGCTTTTTCACCACCCTGTTTTCATTTGAGAAATTGATGTTACTGCTCAGCCGTCATTGCGAGGAGTGCTGTTTGCGACGAAGCAATCTTTTTGACCAAGCATGAGATTGCTTCGCAACGCCTTGCCCGCCGCTCTGCGGCGGAGGCGCGCCAGGCGAAAACGCTTGCAACACTTGCACCCACTGCGTGCAGTGCGGTGTGACGCGGACTGAGTAGTGAGAAACTGATTCAAGTATAATGTAGATCCACTGAACCAGGAGGCGTGACATGCTCAAATACATCGTCAAGCGCATCTTGATTGCTATTCCGTTAGTGCTGCTTGTCTCGATCCTGGTGTTTATCATCATCCAGCTGCCCCCCGGCGACTTCTTCGACCAATATCGCCTGACGATGGAGGCCGAAGGCATGCGCGTTGATCCAGCCACCCTCGATCAATTGCGGGTGGACTACGGTCTCGATCAACCCATTGTCGTTCAATACTTCATGTGGATCGGCGGCATCGTGCTGCGCGGGGACTTCGGCTATTCATTCGAATACAATCAGCCGGTATCGGCGCTAATCGGCGAGCGGCTGTTCCTGACCATTCTCATCAACCTCTTTGTCCTGGGCGTAGTCTGGCTGGTCGCCATCCCGATCGGCGTTTATTCGGCCACGCACAAGTACTCGATCCTGGATTACGTGTTTAACTTCATTGCCTTCATTGGCACCGGTGTGCCCGGCTTTGTACTGGCGTTGGTGGTGATGTGGCTGGCGTATTATTACCTCGGCGCCGATGTAGGCGGCCTGTTCTCCCGCGAATTCGTCGCGGCCCCGTGGAGCCTCGAGCGGGTCATCGATCTTTTCAAGCATATGTGGGTGGTGGTGTTCGTGTTAGCCGTGGGCGGCACGTCGTATTTGATCCGTACCATGCGCGCCAATATGGCCGATGAACTCGCCAAGCCCTACGTCGCCACGGCGCGGGCGAAAGGGCTGCGTGAGCGCGAGGTCGTCCGCAAATACCCGCTGCGCGTGGCGCTCAATCCCTTCATCAGCGGCTTAGGCCGG
>JAUQXD010000993.1 GCA_030834835.1 Thermoflexales bacterium
GCCCCACACGCCCATCGTCAGCCCCCCCAACAACATGCCGCTCCCCGCCATCGAGAGCACCACGCCCAGCGTCGAAGCGCCGGTGAAGCTCAATATCAGCGGAATAATCAGCACCATGACAAACCCCAGACTGAAATACACTGTGGCGACAAACAGCAACAGGCGCAGCAGACCCGGCCGTTGCCGAATGTATTTCCAGCCAAAGGTGAGCTCTTGCCGCAGATTGCCTTGTGCGGCCCGGCCGGTACTGGTTATCTCCGGCTTGGGAAACCGGACGATCAGCAGCGTGACCACGGCAAACACAAATGTGGACAGGTCGATCAGAATGACCCCTTGCAGGCCCAGGCTTACGACGAGCAAGCCGGCCAACGCCGGGGCGATGATCTGGGCTGAGGCCGGGCCAATCTCGATCAATCCGGTGGCGCGTGCCAGGTGTCGTTTGGGAACCAGGAGAGTGGTAACTGCATAATAGGCCGGCCACCGGAAAGCGCTAAAGGCCGAGCTCAAGGCCACGGGCAAATAGAGGTGCCACGGTTGCAACGACCAGTAGCCGGCCTGTCCCGCGGCCAGCATCAGCCAGATGGTTACGCTACACAGTCCGGCGCCGATGTCACTCACCAACATCGCCCGGCGGCGATCCCACCGATCGACGAGCACGCCGGCCACAGGGGAGAGCAGCACACTCGGCACGACGTTGAAGAAAGAGAACAGGGCCAGCTGCGTCACTGATCCCTCCGTCTGATAATACCAGACGCCCAACGCCAGGCCGCTGAGACCGGACCCGATGAGTGAGATCAGCTGGCCGACCCAGACCAGACCGAAGACGGTCAATTCGTGCGTGATGATAAAGCGCTTGCGGGCTATTTCCACGTGATTACCTGTCCGATCCGATTAAGGTGAACTGCTCGTGCAGCTGCGCGGCTAACACTTGCACCTGTGGCTCGCGCAACATCGTATAGTGATTACCGGGCACACTGTGTAGTTCCAGGCCGCCCAGAGCCAGCTTGCGCCAATCGGCTTCAGGCGTTGCAGGTGGATTACCCGGCGCGTCGTTTGCTTTTAAAAAGATCAGCCGTCCGGGATACACCTGTGGGCGAAATTGACGCAGTGCCTCGACATTGCTTTGAAAAACGTGAAAGAGTTGGCGGAGCTGGGCCAGCTCCACGCCGACCGGGATGAGTTCGGCTTGCAGCGCTTGCGTGTGCAGGTAAGCCAGTCGGGCATCTGGATCAAGCCCGTTCAAACATTCTCGATCAAATGCAACCGATCGCCAGGCAATGCCCAGATCCTGGGCAAAGGCGGCCAGCAGCGCCGGTTCGTCTTCGTCCTCAGTAACCTCGGCCGGGGCATAGCTGTCCAGCAAAATCAGCCGGGCTATGGTCTGGCCCTGCGCGTGAAGCTGCCGGGCCATCTCAAAGGCGATCACACCACCCAGTGACCAGCCGAGCAACAGATACGGCCCTTGAGGTTGCACAGTGCGCAGCGCCGCTACATAGTGCTGCGCCATCGTCTCGATGCTGGTCTCCGGCTCCTGGCCGTCATTCAAGCCGCGAGCTTGCAGGGCATAGCAAGGCCGATCGGGTCCCAGGTGACGCACCAGATCGGCATAGCCCAACACGTGACCGCCGCCCGGATGAACCAGAAACACCGGCAGTTGATCGCTCGGGCCATTCTGCAGCAGCACTAACGGAGAAATGGCCTGAGGCTGAATCGTCTGGCGCAGGACAACCGCTAACTGCTCGATCGTTGCACCTTGAAAGAGTGTTGTTACCGGCAAGTGATGGCCCCACTCCTGCCGGATGCGCGCGATCAGTTGAACGGCCAACAACGAATGTCCGCCCAACTCAAAGAAGTTGTGCCGCACACCGATCGGCTGAACCCGCAGCAGATCTTCCCAGATCTGAACCAGCCGCAGCTCCACCGCATCACGCGGGGCGATGAGCGGTGTCTGTGAGTCGAGCTTGATCTGCTCCGGCGCTGGCAGCGCCCGCCGATCGACTTTTCCATTGGGCGTCAACGGCAATGCCTCCAGCACGACAAACACTGCGGGCATCATATAGTCCGGCAACTTATGATACAGGTACTGGCGCAAGGCGCTCACCTCAATCTCAGATGAGTGCCGCACCAGGTAAGCCACCAGGCGCGACGAACCTGCTTGATCGTTCTGCACCACGACGACTGCGTCACGCACCGCCGGATACTGTCGCAAACTCGTTTCGATCTCGCCCAGTTCGATGCGAAAGCCGCGGACCTTTACTTGCTGATCGATGCGGCCCAAAAGCTCAAGGGTGCCATCGGGCCGATACCGAGCCAGATCGCCGGTGCGATACAGCCTGCCGCCGTGAGACCGACTGAACGGATCGGGCATATAGCGCGCGGCCGTCAGATCGGGGCGTTGATAATAACCGCGTGTCACTCCGGCCCCGCCGATGTATAGTTCGCCGCTTACCCCGATCGGAACAGGCCGCAGATGAGCGTCCAGGATGTAGACCTGCGTGTTGTCAATAGGCCGCCCGATGGTTGCTGGCCCGCCAGCTACGCGCAGCGTCTGCGTGGAATAGGTGGTCGTCTCGGATGGGCCGTAAAGATCGTGCACACGCTCGAGGGTGGGTTGTCGATAGAGGTGTTCCACCAGTTCCTGCGATAGCGGTTCACCCGCCAGATTGATTACCCGTACTGACTCCGGAATATTCCCGCTCGGCAACAGTTCTTTCATCGCCGACGGCACGGTGTTGATCAAAGTAAGCCGACTTGCCGCCGGCAGTTCGGGCAACTGCAGCGCATTCTGGGCCAGCACCACGGCGCCACCGCTCATCAACGTTCCAAAGATTTCAAATATCGACAGATCAAAACTGATCGAGGTGGCCGCCAATACGCCGGACATGACCGTCGGATCAAATATCTGTCGGACCCAATTCAAAAACGCTACCGCATTGTCATGTTGAATGGCGACGCCTTTGGGTCGCCCGGTTGAACCCGAGGTATAGATGAGATAAGCCAGACTTTGGGGCGAGACAAAATAATCGGGATTGCGCGCGGCCTGCTGCGTGATACTCGCTCCATCGACATCGAAACACACCGGCCGAAAATCCTGCGGTGACAGCCGTTCCAGCAGACGAGAATCCGTCAGCACAACGGACGATCGACTGTCTTGCAGCATAAAGGTCAACCGCTCAGCAGGATAAGCCGGATCAAGCGGGACGTATGCCCCGCCGGCCTTCAAAATTCCCAACAAGCCCACAATCATTGAGATGGAGCGTTCCAGGCAAACGCCTACCAGGCTTTCCGGCCCCACCCCCAACGCGCGCAGATAATGCGCCAGTTGATTCGCGCGCCGATTGAGTTCGTGATAGGTGATGTGCTCGTCGCCATCGACCACCGCGATCGCTTCCGGCGTCCGGGTTACCTGGTCTTCGATCAGGTGATAGATGCACTGCGCCGATGAATACGCGCGCCGTGTATCATTCCAATCGACCAGCACTTGCTGTTGTTCGGCCGCACTCAACCACGGCAGTTGTGACAACCGTTGGCCGGGATCGGCCACACTGCCCGCCAGCAAAATCTCTAAATGCTGGATCAGACGCGCCACAGTGGCCGCCTCAAACAGGTCGGTGTTGTACTCGCACGCGCCTTGCAAGCCGTCGGCTGTTTCCACGAACCCCAGGGTCAAGTCGAATTTAGCCGTCTCGCTCTCGATCGCCACTGCCGTCATAGTTAGATCGGGCAGGTCGATGGTGATCGGCGCGATATTCTGCAGGATAAACATCACCTGAAACACCGGCGTGCGGCTCAAATCGCGCGGCAGATGCAGCTCCTCCACCAGCCGATCAAACGGCAAGTCCTGATGCGCGTAGGCTTCCAACGTGACCTCGCGAACGCGCCCCAACAACTCGCTGAAGGTCGGATCGCCCGAAAGATTCACCCGTAGTGCCAGCGTGTTCACAAAAAAGCCGATCAACCCTTCCACTTCGGCCCGCGTCCGATTGGCAATCGGCGTCCCCACAATCACGTCGGTCTGGCCGCTGTAACGCTGCAACAACGCCTGGAAGCCTGCCAGCAACGTCATAAACAACGTCGTCCCCGTCTGCCGGCTCAAGCTCTTCAGGGCTTCGGTCATCTCTCGTGACAGCGTGAAAGTCTGTGTCGCGCCCCGAAACGTCTGCTGCGCCGGGCGCGGATGATCGGTCGGTAACGCCAATAGCGGCAGCGGCGCGCGCAGCTGCTCCGTCCAGTAATTCAACTGGGAGGCCAGCACTTCGCCCGTCAGCCAACCTCGCTGCCACGCCGCATAATCGGCATACTGCAGCGGTAAATTCGCCAGCGCAGCGAACTGCCCGGTCTGCCGCGCCTGATAGAGTGCGGCCACCTCGCGGACCAGCACGCCCGTCGACCACCCATCGGAGATGATGTGATGCAGCGTTACCAGCAGGACGTGGTCTTCCGGCTGCAGGCGCATCAAGCCCGCGCGCACCAACGGACCGCAGGCCAGATCGAACGGCGTGGCGGCTTCGGCTCGTACCCACGCCTGTACCTGGCGCTCACGCTCAGCCTCAGGCTCGTCCTGCCGATCGAGCACAGGCAGTTCCAGCGTCAAAGTAGGTGCAATGACCTGGCAGGGCTGATCGTCGCTGAGGCTGAAGATGGTGCGCAGCGTCTCATGGCGCCGGATCACGTCATTCAGGCTGCGTTCCAGGGCGGCCACATCCAGCGGTCCCTTCAACCGTACTGCCAGCGGTATGTTGTAGGCCGCGTTGCCTGGTTCCAGTTGATCCAGAAACCACAGTCGCTGCTGGGCCAGTGATAGAGGCAAGGGCTTATCGCGGGCGACAGGCGGGATAGGCGGCATGGTCGCGCCCTGCAGGCGTTTTTCAAGGGTCGCCTGTTTGGCCGTCGACAACCTGGCGCGACGCGCCAACAGATCTTCTTTGCGACGTTCGAAATCACGCTCGGTCACGATTCATTCGCCTCGCAGTCTCTTCTCAAACAACGCGCGTTGTGCGTCAGACAAATTTGTCCGCCGGTTAGCCAGGCTCAGCCGGCGCTGCGCTAACGCATCGATCGGGGGCGGTGTGTCGTCTGATGATACAGCCACATTCAAGCGACGCTCTCGCGCCGGGATGAACGATAGCCAATCGGACAGCGGCCGATCGAGATCGGCATCAGCGGCCGTGATCCGATCGAGCAGTGCGACGTAATCGGTCATCAGCCGCGCGATGGTCGCATCGTCAAATAGATCGGTGTTATAACCGACGGCCCCCGCAAAACCGTGATCGGATTCTTCCAGGTCCAGATGCAAATCAGCCGATTGATAGATCCCCGTTTCAAGCTCGATGACGTCCACGGCCAGGTTCGGCAGCTGCGGCGCGGGCCTGACCGGCGTCGATGAGAACATGACCTGAAAGAGCGGGTTATAACTCAGGTCGCGCTCAAGCCGCAGGGCCTCTACCAATTTGGTGAAAGGCACCTCCTGATGCGCGTGCGCGTTCAACACCGTGTCACGCACCCGCCCGGTCAGCTCACGGAAAGATGGATCGCCGGCCAGATCGGTGCGCAGCGCCAGCACGTTGACGAAGTAACCAATCAGCCCTTCCACTTCGGGCCAGGTACGATTGGCAACGGGCATCCCCACCACTAGATCAAGCTGCCCGGTGTAGCGCTGTAACAACGCTTCAAACGCCGTCAGGAGCAGCATGAAGGGCGTCACGTGCTCGCGGCGGCTCACTGCCTTGATTTTTTCACTGAGGGGCCGCGCCAGAACGATCGGCCGGTGCGTCCCCCGGAAACTCTGTATCGGCGGGCGT
>JAUQXD010000994.1 GCA_030834835.1 Thermoflexales bacterium
TGAGCGTACAGGACCAGCGGAATAGCGCCAGTCGCCTCAGGCTGCGGGGGCATCGGCGCAACCAACAAAATGTTCATGCGCCCTGTCCCGATCGATGTAGTGTTCCCAGCCAATGATTGAGTCGCATCCGTTTCTCGGGGAAGAAGAAGGCTTCCGCGAGCCAACGCGCCAACGACTTCGGCGCGATCATCATGAACGCGAACCACAACCCAAACATGACCTTCATCGGCCAGGCGACATCACTGCGCCGCGCAATGGCGATCAACGCCAGCCTGAATAACTTCCCGGTGGTGTCGCCGACAACCGGATGCTGATCGCGTTCCAGCTTAAAGGACGTGATTCGATTCGCCACGTACGAGACCGAGAGAATTTCTGTCGGCCGATCGGGCAGCTCCAGCTGTTGCGCATACTTCAACAAATAGCGGCGCGTATAGTCGCAGTAGATGATCGTCTGGCGGATGTGCGCCAGATCAAGCCGCGGTTCAGCGAGTTCATAGTTGTTGCTGGCGTGAACGCGATAGTAGGCGCAGACTTCATCCAAAGAGACGACCGCTCCAAAGAGGGGCGTTAAATGCGCCACGTACCAATCAGCGCCGACCTTGCCGTAGACCGCTTCCGGGATTGGAATAATACTTCGCAACGCCTGTGCGGCAAACGCATTGCCGCTGGTCGGCAACCAGGTTAGATCGAACGGAAACAACAGCTCTTGCCTGATAAAATCGCCCGTTGGCAGAGGGATATGACGCGGCGGCTTGATCACACCGGTTTGATGCCCGCCCTGATCGATGACCTCCATCCGATATTGAATCTTCGCCGTCTGCGGCTGCACGCTGAACACCTCAGCCACGCGCTGCGCGGCATGCGGCAGCAACACATCATCGGCGTCCAAGAAGATCACGCTATCGCCCTGACACTGCGCTAAACCCGCATTCAACGCCGAAGCCTGTCCGCCGTTCTTTTTCAGCACCGGCCTGATCCGATCACCGTAACTGTCGATGATCGCCCGCGACTGATCGGTCGAGCCGTCATCGACCACCAGCACTTCGATCGGTTGATACGACTGACCCAATGCACTATCAATCGCCGCGCGCAAGAAACGGGCGTAATTGTAATTGTTGATGATGATGCTTATCACAGTGTTCAGCGCCTCTCGCCCCACAGCCGTTGGGTCAACTCATCACGGAGTTCCCGCCGGTTGGTGGCCTCAATCGGCAGCATCTTGCGTTTGTAGCGCTCGATGTATTCCTCCAGCGTGTAGATCATTTGCGCGGGCACACCGGCAAACACCGTCTGCGGCGGCACATCTTTGGAGACGACACTGCCCGCGCCGACGATGCTGTTCGGTCCGATTTGCACGCCCGGCATGATGATGGCATTCGCGCCGATGAAGCAATTGTCCAGGATGCGGATCGTCCCAAACCGATTGCCCCAGCGCGACGAATTAGGCAGCTGATCTCTAAACACCCGATTGGCCCCGTCGTGCGTGTACAGAATCACGCCTTCCGCCAGCGTTACTCGCCGCCCAATTTCGATCAGCCAGGGTTCGGTGCCGAAGTTCTTCACGGAATTGAGCAGGTCACAATCCTGCCCGATTCGAACGCCCAGCCGCCGCAAGTAGGCAATTTTGTTGCCGCGAAAAACAACATAGCGCAGCCAGCCCGCCGTGAATTCTTTAGCCAGCACGCGCAGGATGTGGCCCGCGAAATGTCGATCGGAATTGTCCCACATGGGCGCGGGTAACTCTGTCTCAGTCGCCAGTTGTTTTGATTGAAGATCAAGGGTTGTCATGTGACGATCCGTTCTGGTGAAGCACGTGCGGTTGTGGTGTCTTCAATTGCAAAATCGGGCGCAGCCAGACGATCAAGAGCACCAGGGCGACAATCGTCTGACTGGTCAGCCACGCGACGCCGACTCCGGTGATGCCCAGCGTCGGCAGCCACAGGTAACTCAGCCCCAGGATCAACAGGCTGAGGGTGCCCTGCACCAGCATGATCGTGCCCGAACGATTTTGCACGCGCGCCAGGCTGATGAACAGCGCAATCAGAATGTTGGGCAACACGCCCAACACCAGCCAGCGCAACAGAGATGAACCTTCCGCTGCGTAGGCGCTGCCAAAGACTTGCAAGATGATCGGCGCACCCAGAAAAACAATGATGACCAGCGGCGCCACCAGGCGCGCGATCTGTACGAGGACACGCCGTCCGTAAACGCTGAGCTGAGTTCGATCGTGGGTGGCTTCCACCGTCAACGAAGTGGACAGGTTCACCGCCACCAACTGCAGTGCCGTCACGATCATCCAGGGCGGATAGAAGTACGCGTTAGCACTCGCACCCGATAGGTTGGTCACCATGATCGGCAAGAGCGTCGTCGACGCCAGAAAAAACAGTGACCCCAGATAATTCCCGCCAACAAACCGAGCGATCAGGCGCAGCGTGATGGGGGCCGCCCGTTCTTGCGTCGCGTGGATGTGCCTGGGAATCAGCCATCTGAAGATGAGCAGGTTAATCGGAATCAGCGACAACAAGACGGGCACATTCCACGACGCGAAGATGCCGACGGCCTGAAAAGACCCCGCCAGGCCGATGAGCAGCGCAATCTTCACGATCGCAAACGCGGTGTTTTCAAGCGGAATCCACAGCGCCTGGCGCAGCCCCGTCAGCGCGCTATCCTGCAAGGCAAAGATGCCCCACACCATTGTCGCCAGCACGAAGAGAACTTGCCAATCTCGACTGGCGCCGATGGTCTTCAGCGCCGGTGCCCAGACGTTAAGACCCAGCAGGAAGATGAGGCTGGTCACAGCTGCCGCGATTGCACTGACCAGATACGAATACAGGATCAACCGGGATGTGCTCCGGCCAGCCAGCGGCACAAATCGGACGAGAACGCTGTTCAGGCTTAGCTGCGATATGCCCGACAGCAGCAGCATCGCCGACAAAGCCGCCGAACTTAAGCCCACCATTTCGGCAGAATAGAACCGCGCGGCCAGCACCCAGTACACCAGCCCCAGCCCCGAGGTGGCGGCCGAGCCGATGATCAAGGCGTAGCCATTACGAAACAGCGGCAACCGCAGATGCGATCGCGCCGCGCCCACCATCGATCGGCTGGCGCTGATCCCTCGATCGAGCGTGCCTTTGGTTTCCAAATTAGCGGGCAGCATCCATCATCACCTGGATCAAATCTGATCCAATACTTGCCGATCGATTTCGCGCGGGCTGCGGCCCGTGGACTGGCCGATCACGCGCTGATAGAACCGTTCGAATTGCGGTACGGCCACGCTGGCCGTAAACAAGCGGGATCGCTCCTGAGCGGCAGCGCCCAATCGCTCGCGCAAGTTGGGCTGATCGATCAAGTCCGTCATCGCTTGCGTCAACGCATCGATGTCGCCCGAAGGAATAAGCAAGCCCGTTTCGCCCGGCACGATCATGTCCGCGTGCCCGCCTGGTGTCGTGCCAATCACGGCCTTGCCGCGGCTCATGCCTTCATACACCACACTGCCGAGCGGCTCCGGCCAGAGTGATGGGATAACGCCGAAGAGACTGCGTTCCCAGATCGCCATGACCGCGCGATGCGGCACATTCTCCAGCACGGTCACGCCCGATGGAAACTTGCGCGGTGAATCAGACTCGAACGTGCCGATCAGGACAAGGGGCGGCGGTGACGCTAAGCGCGCATAGGCGTCTAGCAGCTGACTGACACCTTTCACGCGGCGCAGCGCGCCCACGTAGAGGATAAACTTCTCAGCGGGCAGCCGATCGAGATAGCTTTGGTTT
>JAUQXD010000995.1 GCA_030834835.1 Thermoflexales bacterium
CGCACCGGGCTGACGTAACGGACCGGGCTGAGGCGCAGCGCCGCGAGCACCAGACCATACGCACCCGATCCCACCCGTGCCACCAACAACGCCGTGAGCAAGCGACGCTTGACATCGGGCTGCAACTCAACGCGCAGGGCCGCCCGGCGATCGGCACTCAGCCACTGCCCGCTCAACGCCAGCCACGTCACCACCAGAAACAGGTACAGATACAACAGCGGATCGACGTAGCGCACGCCCGCTTTATCGATCGACGAATAGATCGAAATCAGCAGGCCCGTCAACAGTGCCCAGCGCGTCGCCGATGATTTCAAGCCCAGCAACGGGCGCTTCCAATCGACCAGCGTAGGCAAATTCACCAGGTACAGCCCGCCTACGATCAGCAGAATGCCAATCAAGCCGCCAATCGTCGGTGTTTCACCCAAAAATAACACGGCCCATAGCAACACGAACAATGGCGCGGAGCCGCGCGCGATGGGATACACCTGCGATAGATCGCCTAACGCGTAAGCGCGTGTCAACGCGACAAAGTACACCGCTTCGATCAAGCCGCTCACGCCGATCAGCGCCCACCCGATCGGTGGCACGTTACCCACAAAGAAGATCAATGGCGCACCGATGATCACATTCGCGGTCAACATCCACCATGTAAAGGCCAGTTTATCGCGCGCTTGTTTGATCAGGGCATTGGATACAGCATGCAGCGAGGCAGCAGTCAGCAGGAAAATCAGGCTAAGTCCAAGCATGCGGCGATTATACGTCCGATCAAACTGGTGCTTGCAATGCCATTGAGAATCGGTTATAATCCGCGGCGTTCGCGGCCCTGCCCGGCATCACAACACAGGACGTGAGCGAAGTTCGGGGCGTAGCGCAGCTCGGCTAGCGCGCACGGTTCGGGTCCGTGAGGTCGGAGGTTCAAATCCTCTCGCCCCGACTTTTGGGGGGTATTTTTCCCCCAATCTGTACAAAAGAGAATCGCCCGGCGTGGTTTGCCGGGCGATTCTTTTACTGTCCGAACTGTCCGAACTGTCTGACTGTCCAGGGAGTTTTTTACATACCCCACCCAAAAATACTCATACTCTTTGGACAGTTCCAGCAAGCCGGTACTCTGCCGGTACCGGCCCTTCCAAATGGTGATCAATGGTTAGGCTTACGTGCCCCTGATTCGCATAACCTCAGCCACGATCGCGGCTATTTCATCCGTCATGGTTGCCGGGTTAGCTGCAGCGTGTCCGAGGTTCGCGATCCGGCTTTGCATTTGGTCATCGTTCAAAATCGAGTAGATGCCGTCTGTAACCCCCATTGATGAGTGCATGAGGTTTTGAGACACAGCCTTTAAGTCAGGAACCGTTTTCGCCAAGTTGAGACCGTAAACAGCGAAACCGTGACGAAATTTGTGAGGCGAGAGAGGCGCAAGGCCGGCCCGCTCAAAGAGCGCCGTTATCCGCTTGCGCAGTATCACCGATCGGGCACTGCCCGGCGTGTAGTCGGTGATCACCCGATCGCCCGTGTCCAGGCTGATCACTGGATACCACGGGGCAGAGTCGGGCAGGTGCGATCGAACGTATTGATCCCAATCCCCTACCACGGCCAGCAAATCAGGAATGTCTAAAAGATACGTTACCGCCGATTTTCGGTTCTTAGTCATTACTCCCATAGTGGGGTACTGCATTATTTTTCGATCGGCGACGTTTACACACCTAATCGGTAGAGTGCAAAAAGCGGTTGCCCGCATCCCCGACAAAAACAGAAACGCGGCGGCGGCCTTGTCGCGCCTGATTCCGATGTCATCATTGGGGAGTCGCAAGAGCGCGCGGACCATATCCAGCGTCACGGCTTCGTGTTCTTTGCGCGGTTCGTCGGGCATACGTGGCGGTTGTAGAGTCTCGATCCATGCCGGCGTGAGTTCCGCGTAGCGTTTCGGGTTGTCGGCGTGTATCCAGCGAAAGAAGACCCGCGCCTGAATGCACACCTTTTTAACGCCAACCGCCACAAGCCCGGATCCAGAAACGTATTTCGGAAAGACCGGGCGAATCGTTGTAGCCTGTGTGAACGGCGTTTCATCGGCCCACCGTAACAGGTGGGCAAGCATGATCCGCGAGCGCTTCACAGTCTCTCGATCGCGCTGCATTACCTCTGAGAAGTATTTCAGATAACCGGCCACGGCTTGATAATTGTCACGGTTGATCATTTGGTCTTCACTCCCCGGTTGACCGTCCGGCCGCAAGTCGGGCAGGTGGATTGAAGCAATACGAATCGCCCGCGCCTGATTCGCCGCGGTTCGATCATCTCTACCGCTAAGCGGCATTTGAGGCAGTAGGCTTCATGCGCCCCAAGTGGATTTCGAACGGGCTTCGCTGCCTGTTTGAACCAATGTGCTACCATTGGACCGTGAAGCCAAATATGCCCCTCAGCATCGCGCGAATGTGGCAAGCCGTCAGGTATCAAACGCTGATAGATGTCTCGCGGGTTGATCTCCAATTCGGCGGCTAATTCGCCCGGCGTGTAGAGCATGTCCAACAGGTGCAAAGACCGTAAACGGGCCTCGCGTGGTATCTTGCGCATGGGGTTACCTCATTCAGCGAGTAGGAAAGCATCTACCATGTAACGCAGTTCGCGCGCCTGTTCGGGCGTGAGTTGCGGCCACAACTCGATCACGCACTGCAAATCAGCATCGATCGGCGCGGGCTGGTCATAAAGCGCCGTGAGTTCATTCAACCGCGCGGCGTTGTCGGCGGCCTCATTGGTAAGCAAATCAGCATCGATCGGCGTGGGCTGGTCATACCTTCCAGTCCTGGATTGATAAGCGTAATAGGCACAACACAGCGCGGACAATACCGCCGATCGCCTGATCACTTTCTGTAGCCAACGATGAAACATGTCACGATCCTTTCGTGGTGGGCGGGCGATCGGGTGTGTGGGCACCCAACCGCCCGGCCCATGTAAACGAAAACGGGCAACCGCTTATAGGCAGGTTGCCCGCTTCATGTTAGAATGCGAGTAGCCGGCCGCGCCCACACGCGGTACTGGTTAGGGCTGCGAGAGTGTTACTAGCACTTGCGCGGCCCGCTTTAGGGGTTCAAATCGATTACTATAATCGATTATAAGCCCGATCGACTAAAAGTCAATCACCAGATTTCGGCCCCCGTTTCGCGCCCATCGTCTCTGATTTGCGAATGTACGCCAGCAGGCTTGATCGGTTGATCTGCCAGGTCTCGCCAAACTTCCGGCCTGAAATCTTGCCGGCCCTCAGCAGCACCCGCAAATGATTCGCGCTGAGGTTGCTTAGCTGCACCGCCTGACGCATAGTGATCAAAGTCTCTGCCGACATTTCTACCTCTGTCCTCATGGATGAATCTTTGCGGACATGGTAGCACGGGCCGGGCCCAAGTGCAACACTCATCTATTCAGTTGTGAAGGTTCCGCCCACACGCTACAACCCCAATTGTGCGGTGTGACTTATCGCCCAAGCCCCATTGTGATTGTGGTTTGCTCAGTCCATCGAGCATCTGCCCAAAATCTCTCAATCGCACTGTCAAAGCGCTGCCGGCGGGCGGCCGCTTCTACCACCCGGCTTGAGTGGTCAATCCATTTCCGCGTGAGTCGCCATGCTTCAGCCTCAAGCGCTTCGCGGCCCTGCGCTTCGATGTTACCGGGCCGGGGATGTTCAAGCGCGGCGTGTGCGAATTCGTGAAGGGCACACGCTAACCCAAATCCCGGCCCGTGTCTTTGAATCACATCGGCAGAGAACACAAT
Organism: Thermoflexales bacterium; assembly: GCA_030834835.1. Classification (GTDB taxonomy): domain Bacteria; phylum Chloroflexota; class Anaerolineae; order Fen-1058; family Fen-1058; genus JAGOBP01. Next base: position 3,757 of record JAUQXD010000995.1, read on the forward strand.
GTTAAATCGCCCATCGGGTAGGCCCATCGTGAAAGCCTCTGTACCGCGTTCTACCCCCTTAAATTGATCGGGGTCGTCAGTTACTACATTGACGTTTCGCCCAATCAAGTCTAGGGCATACCTGGGCAATCCTGCGAGGGACAAATCGACTACATCCCGCAAGCGCTGGTTTTGGATCTCAATCCGCATGGCGGCTACTCCTCTCCGTAGGCGGCCAACTTCAGGCGCTTGTCGCCAAGAGCGCCGACGGCAGTACGGCATTCAACCGCGATCACTTTCACATCGTTAGAGACCCGCGCCAGGCGGCCGGCCAGCGCTGGGGCGATGCCCGCGCTTTGAAGACTGGACAATGCGTCAAGTAAACTCATAAGCGTGTCGCCGGCCTCAGCAAAGCCGGCAGTTTCAGCGGTTAGGCGTTCCACCTCACGCGCCAATTTCGCCCGCTCAAGTTTGGTAGTGGCATAGTCGGCTTCAAACTTGGCGGCCCGCGCCTGTTGTGCGGTTATGGCGTTGCGGGCCTCACGTGCGATCGCATCGGCGCGCGCTGCACTGGAGCGGGCAGTTTCAACCTCTACGGCGAGCGCCCGGCGGCGGTCTTCGCGTTCCAGCATGGCCGCCCCCGACATATCGGGCGAAGCCGGCGCATTGAGTCTGTGCAGTTCACGGGAGAGGCGATCGTATTCTTTCACGGCGTCGGCGGCCCGCTTACCGGCGGCGTCGGCTTCGCGTTTGAAGTCCTCAACCCGCGCGCGGGTGGTTTTGGCGTTTGCCTGACTTGCTGTTAACAACGTTGCACTGGTCATTTTTTCTCCGTTTGGCGTTAGGCTGATTCACACCGCACAATGCGACTTGTGCCGTGTGCCGTTTTTGGTCGTCACGCAGGCCGGGCAGTAGGTGAACCTCGTAGGAGTGACGAGGCAGGTCAACAGTGCTCTGCCCGGCCTGTGTGATGATCAAACAAAAAGAGTGTAACTATCTTCAGTTACACTCTACTCTTTTTCAATGTGACACGTCTAGATCAATGCGCGTTGCGTTGACCTATGCGTTGCTTTTTCTTTTTCGGGAAAAGACGCCTACCAATTGCTTGCTTGAATGAGCCTCTGGTACTTCGATCCATCTTCTTGATCCCGGTTAGTGACTCCCCGGTATAGGATAAGAACCAATCGAAAGCCTTATCGTAAGCCTCTTGATAAGATTTTTCGCCGCGATTGGCAATCATTTCTGCGGCCTTATCATATGCTGGGTCCCAACCAGCTCGTTCTCGTTCCGATTTTCGACTTAATACGATCGGCCCGATAGGTTCATCGAAGCCCGGCGGCGTGCCTGGAAACAATTCGCGCTGAAGCCGTTGGAGTAAGTCGTCAACGATGAATTTGTGACCAGCAATCAGCCGGGCGTGTTCCGCGCCAATGTGGTTTAGAGTCTCGATAAATTCTTGTGGGTTGCTGGGCTTCTCATGCCCGGCGGGCGCCCGGCGCTCTGGTTTATCGAATCGCAGTTCGACAAGCCCCGCCGATCGGCGGCGTGTCTTCACACGTCCGAGGTCTTCACCCGCCGATCGAATGATGTACACGGCGCTCGATTGTCCAACCTCTGCCCGTTCTACTTCACCCGGCCCGCGCCTATCAAAGAAGTCAGACACGGCAGAATCTACTACATCAAATTCTGCCGGGAAAATAAGCCGAAACACCCCGGACCCGCGCTCGATTCCCGTTGCCGCCTCAATCAATGCTTGGGGCACGTCATAGGCAGCCGGTATAAGTTTGACCCGTTCGTGTTCGCTTAGCTGCATATCGCCTCACACCACACAAGGGGCTGAGTTTGATCTGAGTCTGATCACAATTTCTTTCAGGCTGCCCACCAAACGCAAAGGCCGCCCACATCTCAATAGATGCAAGCGGCCTACAGAATCACCCACCACACCGGCCGCCCACATCGGCCAATCATCCCCATTTTATCACACAAGCATGTTAGAGCGCACACCGTGAAACCCGAAAAATCCGATCTTTTCTTTCGGGCCGCCTAGGGCGTTGCAGTAACGCAATTGCTACGCGCATGATCGAAGCGGCGCGCGCTGCCCCCTGCCCCACATGAAATGATATTTCAGCCGTAGAATCATCGGCCCACGCCCGCCCGCCAGCCCACCGATTTTTTGGGGTAGGGGAGTGGGATACTGTAATTGTCGAGTGGCCCGCGCTGCGCACCTGGTCTACAGTCGCCGATGAAGGGCACGCCGATCGCCGGCAGTCCGGGCCGCAGTCCGATCGCGATCGATGCCAGGCACGCCACGAGCGCCGCTGGCAGAATGAGCGCCCGCCGGCCACGGCCACGAGCGCCGATCGCTGGGCACGCGCTGCGCACGCGGGCCACGTCGCCGATGAAGGGCACACCGATCGCCGGCAGTCCGGGCCGCGAGCGCCGATTGCTGCGCACTATAACGTGCCGGCCACAGCGATCGAGGCGATCGGCGTGGCCGGGTGTTCGGGCTGACAACATGTGATCCATGCGCCGATCTAAGTCTACTCTAAAACCCGCATGAACGTCAAACGCTGCGGCCCTTTTGCGTGTTCGATCGAGTACCGTTTCGATTCAACTATTTTCAGGACAAATAGCAGTGTCACAACACACCAAATCTATACTTACTCAGGATTAGGTTATTGTACCGTGAGGTCGGAGGTTCAAATCCTCTCGCCCCGACAACAGACCACATGGTTAAGCTAATAATCTAACCATGTGGTCTTCTATTTCAGTCATAGGCCGCAGCGCTGTTAACATCTCGGATAATCGCAACAGCCTCGCCAGGGCACTTTCCGGGCGATCCACCGTTCACATCCATCATCGCTCACCGGCGAGTTCCCCGATCGGTTTGCGGCGCCCACCGGCCCGGTTCGAGTCGCCGCTCAGCGCCCACCACAGCAGTGCGCCGCCGCCCGCACTCAGGCCCAGGGTGATCAACGGCGATGTAATGTACGATCCCAATCCGCTGAAGACGAACAAGCCGCCCACCGCAATGGCCAAGCCCACGCTCAACCCGGCCGCCACGCCCGGCCGCTCTGGCAACAATCGTGCGATAGCGGCAAAGGTTACCGGTGTGGCCGATTGAAGCAACGCCAGACCAATCAGGAAGATCAATCCGCTGTCCGGCCCGATTGCCAATAGCGGCGCGGCGACCGCGAGTGACCCGATCGCCCAACGTCGCCACCCCAACCGATCGGCCAACACGCCCCCCACGACTTTGCCCGTGCCGGCCGCCAACGCCGCCGCCAACACCATCGGGAGGTTTCCCGCCAGCACCCATTCGAAAGCCGACCATAAGGCCGATCGTAACGCAATCGCGCTCAGCAGCGCCAGCACGATCGAGTCGAGATCATCGAACGCGGGCGTGTCCGCCGGTGAGCGTTCGAGCGATATCGATCTGGACAACCGGGCAAAACCGACGCTCACCACGATCAATAAGACCAGCAGCACGATCGGGCTGGCCTGACTGGCGACGGCCAGCGCGCCGCCACACGCCAGTCCGATCACACCGGGCGCAGCAAACACACCAAGGCCGGTAGCTCGTCCACGGGAAAGGCCAATCGCCAGCGTGCCGCCCCCGACGTGAAACACAGCCGAAGCCAGACCGGCCAGCGCCACCGCGAGGACAGGCTGGCCGACGAGCAGCAGCGCCAGACTCATCAGGCCCAGGCTGACGAACACCGCCCGACGGGGTTGTCGGGCGCGATCGAGGAGCAGACCGATCGGCGGTTGGGCCGCAAACGCGAGCGCGTTGTAGAGCAGCACCAATCCGCCCACTTCAACGATCGACAATCGGCCGGAGAGATAACCGATCAGCCATCCAGCCGACCCATCGGAGACGGCATGGGCCGCACCCAGCAGCGCTAACAGTCGAAACGAATGAGCCAGTCTCATCGGGGCCTACGCGATGGTCAGCAGGAGTAAGCCCGCGTAACTAACGATGTTGGACACAATCGCCACCAGCCAGGTGAGCCGCGCCGAATGTCGCTTCAGTCGTAACAGGACTGCGCCCTCGATGAGAACAGACAAGCCGAAGGCCACCACCAGGAAACCGCCGGGTTGACTGAGTACATTGCCGCGTTGAAGATTAGGCTGCACCACGAGCAGGCCAAACCCAACAAGGGTCGTGATCAAATTGACGAGAAAGGCATCCTTGTACGAGCGTTTGAAGTTGCCCCACTTGAATGCCATGTACACCACGGCTTCGATCAGGGGAATGCCCAGGAATAGCACGAGCAAACCGATTACGATGACGGGCAGAGATGGACCGGCCACATCGACCAGCACGGCCGGACCAATCACGTCCAGCAGCACGACGGAGCGCCGCTGGTGCGCGACGTAGGTTTGCCAGCGATTGACGAATGCGGCTCGGATCAATTCATGGCGTTTGATAGACATATACTCCCTCCCAGAATGAGTTCAAGTCAGGCGTGGTTATCCAGATGCTTTTTCAATACTCCCACTCCGCATGATTCAGTGGGAAGTGATTCAATTCCTCGCGATGCAGCCGCCACTGCGGCCTGGCCTCCTCCAACATGGCTCCGAACAGCGAGGGCATCTCCCCCTGCCGCAGCGATTCGCGTGCAGACAGAGTGCAGGCCACTCATCTTCAGACTGAATCATGGCCCATTACGCCTCACCAGCGGAAGATAAAACTTCCACGGCCACAGATATTCATACGCGCCAAGATCGGGGACTGCATCCCGTGGATTACCATAAAGATCCTTGAGAACGCCGTCTGCCACGCCACGATTGATTGCGGCTGAAGCAGCCGTGAGATGGTAGTCACCTGCGCCTGGATTGCTAAAAGCCGGTGAGCCCGTATACTCATTCGTCGCCGTGACAGCGCCTTCACCACCGTAATTGTGGGTGTTTCCAAACCACAAAACGCCATTGACCTGCGCCGTGTGACCAGCGGTTACGGCAAGCCCGATGTCTTGACTGACGATTATCGAATTGGTGATGATGGCCGGGCCATCGATAGACAAACCCGTGCCATCACCACCCGTGTTGGCCGCAATGGTGGCGTGTGTCAGCCTCAGCGTGGCACCGTCTACGGCCATGCCGCTGCCATATCCGACAGCTTGATTATCAGCCATGAGTGCATTCACGATGTTCAGTGATCCGGTACTGGCAATGCCCCCGCCCCCACCTCCGTCGGGAACATAGCCGCCGAAGCCGGACCCCGTTGAATTTCCGAGGAAACGACTGCCGCTAACGAATAGCGCTCCGCTGTTGAAGATGGCACCCCCGCTGCCTACCCCTCCATAGAGGTAGTGAACGCTGGTACTGTTAACGTTTCCGGCTCGATTGTTGCTCAACGTGCTGTTGGTTATCGTCAGGATTCCCGCATTGAAGATCCCCCCGCCGTTGCCGCCATTGCCCACGCCACACGTAGGGTCCGAAAGCCCGTTACCGGCGCTATTGCCAGTGATTAGACTGTTGAGTACCGTTAGCTGGCCGTCATTGTAGATTCCGCCACCACTTTGTCCATCGCCACACCAGACCGGTTCAGCGCCGTGACCGCCGCTGATGGTGAGACCTTGCAAAGTCACCGATGTGCCCGCCGCTACATGCAATACTTGTCCTGCGCCGAGGCCATCCAACGTAGTCGGCTGCGTGACCGGATAGGATTGCAGCCAATCGGTGTTGGTATAGCCGCCGCGCAGGGTCAACGATCGCGTAAGATTGATATACGGACCAGGACAATAGCCGGCCGCCTTAATGATTGTGTCAGGCCCTGCCGCATGGATGGCTTGCCCAATCGCACTTGAATCCGTGCTGCTGTACACCGTCGCGCCATCATCCAAGGTGGTGAAACACGTTTCGCCTGTGGTCGGTCTGGCATTGAATGATGCAGACCCGGTCGGTCCGCTGGCGTAGGTTGACGTGGTTGCACCGACGATCAGCCACAACCCGACCCCCGTCATGATAACTGCCCAGAGACTCTTGCCCAATAGGCTACGGTGGGTCGTGCGATTACGAGTCATGTTAGTCTCCTCCATTTGGCATGTGAGACGCCCCCGCCTCATGCCTTGCGCTTAAGGTATACCCCTCCATAGATCGACGTGGCTCCCTGGCTCGACACGTTAATCGATTGGGCATACAGAATCGGTGTCACTCGTTACGAGATGACACCGATTATAGGTCAGATGGAGGCGAGAGGCAAAGGGCTATTACGGCATGGTTTGCCCTGCCCGGTGCTTCGCTTTATACTTGTCGCAACTCTTTCTACCAATAACCGATGGACGCCATACTCGTCAAAATCAGCCGCTTCATCAGCCTGGTGCTGCGGCACAAACCGCAAGTGATTGGCCTCACGCTCGATGCGAGCGGCTGGGCGCCGGTCGATGAGTTAATCAGCGGCGCGCTGCGCGCCAAAGTGCCACTCACGCTTGACCTGCTGCGACAGATCGTCGCCGAGGATGACAAGCAGCGCTACACCTTTAGCGAAGATGGCTTGCGAATTCGCGCCAGTCAGGGCCACTCGATCTCGGTTGCTCTGGGGCTTGAGCCAGTAACGCCGCCCGATCGACTTTATCACGGCACTGCGCAGCGCTTCCTCAACAGCATCCGGCAGCAGGGCTTGATCGCAAAGGGGCGACAATACGTGCATCTCTCAGTCGATGAAGCCACCGCCGTCAAAGTGGGCCGCCGGCACGGTGAACCGATCGTGTTGGTGGTAAAGGCCGATCGGATGCAGCGCGATGGTTTCAAGTTCTATCGATCAGCCAACGGGGTGTGGTTGATCGATAGAGTACCAGTGGAGTACCTTGAGATAAAGGATAACGCCGAGGTGAGAAGATGAGTCAAACACGCATCGAGCACGATTTGTTGGGTGAACGCGAAGTGCCAGCCGGGCGCTATTATGGCATCCAGACGCTGCGGGCGCTGGAAAACTTTGACATCACGGGCATACCCATTGCCCACTACCCGCGGCTGATCCACTCGCTGGCTCATATCAAAAAGGCGGCGGCGCTGGCGAATCACGAGTTGGGCCTGTTGCCCCGCCACATCGCCAATGCTATTGCCCGCGCCTGCGACGATCTCATCGCCGGACAGTACCACAGTGAATTTGTCGTGGACGTCATCCAGGGCGGGGCCGGTACCTCGACCAACATGAACGCCAACGAGGTCATCGCCAACCGCGCCCTCGAAATCCTGGGGCATGACAAGGGTCGCTACGACATCGTTCACCCGCTCAATCATGTGAACCTGTCCCAGTCTACCAACGATGTATACCCTACCGCGCTGCGCTTGACGGTGAGCGAGAAGATGGATGGCCTGATGCGGGAGATGGAAGGCGTGCGTCAGGCGCTGGCCCGGAAAGGGACTGAGTTCGCCGATGTGATTAAGATGGGCCGCACCCAATTGCAAGATGCCGTACCGATGACGCTGGGGCAGGAATTCGGGGCGTGGGCCGTGATGGTGGGTGAAGACATCGAGCGGGTGCGCGAAGCCCAGGCGTTGATTCACGAGATCAACATGGGCGCGACGGCCATCGGCACCGGCCTGAACGCGCATCCCGACTATGCCGCACTGGTGACCCATAAACTTCGGGAATTGAGCGGCGTGCCGGTGATCATGTCTCAGAATCTGGTGGAGGCGACTCAAGACACTGGCGCGTATGTCCAGGTCTCGGGTGTGCTAAAGCGGGTGGCAGTCAAGCTGTCCAAGATTTGCAATGACCTGCGCTTATTGTCCTCTGGACCACGAGCCGGTCTGAATGAGATCAATCTGCCGCCGATGGCGCCCGGCTCATCGATCATGCCCGGCAAGGTCAACCCCATCATCCCGGAAGTGGTCAATCAAGTCGCGTTTGAAGTGATCGGCAACGATCTAACGGTGACGATGGCCGCCGAAGCCGGGCAACTTGAACTCAACGTGATGGAGCCCGTGATCGCGTATAACCTGTTCACGTCGCTCGATATGCTGGGCCGAGCCTGCCGCACGCTGGCCGAGCACTGCATCAAGGGCATCACTGCCAACCGCGAGGTCTGCCGCCGGATGGTGGAAAATAGCATCGGGTTGGTGACCGCGCTCAATCCTTTGCTGGGGTACGAAAAATCCACCGAGATTGCCAGTGCGGCCATGAGCACCGGGCGCTCGGTGTATGAGATCGTGCTGGAGAAAGGGTATCTCACTCAAGCGGAGTTAGACGACGTGCTGTCGCCTGAGAATATGACCCGCCCGCGCTACATTCACCGGCGAGCAGACTCGTAGGACAGCCAGATCGTCGGCTCACCATCGCCTGATCCAATTGCGCTTCACATGGCCTGACCCCCTACGCCGGTCGCAACCACAGCGTAAACGCCGCCCCCTGCCCGGGCCGACTCTCCACCGTAATGTGGCCGCCCAACTTCTCCATGATCTCTTTCGAAATGGCCAGCCCCAGGCCGGTGCCCGGCACTTTGTAGTTGCGCGCGGCCTTGCCTCGATAGAATCGATCAAACATGTGCGGCACTTCCTCCGGCGCGATGCCCGGCCCGCTGTCGTGGATGATGATTTTGATCCACTCGCCGTCGAGCGCGCCCGCCGCCGTGGCGGACACTCCCGCCAGCACAGTCCTGCAGGTGACGCAGCCGCCACGCGGCGTATAGTTCAAGCCGTTGGAGACCACGTTCGCCAGGGCGCGGGTCAACAACGCCGTGTCGGCCAGGGCGGGCGGCAGGTTTGGCGTGCGCTGAAGGTCGAGCGTCAGGCCGCGCTCGTCGGCCACCGCCTGCCAATCGGGCTGGAGCAGCGCCATCAAATGATTCACGTCGACCGGCACCAGGTTGATCGACGTCTGGCCCATGTCCAAGTGCGAAATCTCCAGCAGGTCTTCGATCAGCTTGCTCAGCCGGGCCGTCTCGCGCTGCAG
>JAUQXD010000996.1 GCA_030834835.1 Thermoflexales bacterium
ATGGTTTTGGTACGAGTCAAACAGGTCAAGGGTCAACAGCGGCTGCTTTTTCTTGACGATGAGATCGGATAAGGGTTGTCGTTTGGTCATGCCTAATCTCCGATGAAGGCTTCTTCGCCGGGAAGTGAGTTCTTGAAGAAACTAAGTGTCGCATCTGGCCGCAGATAAATGTAGCCGGGCAGTGGCTGGCCGGGCTGGTAGCTGCTGTCGTCAACCGGAGCGACAAAAACGATGAGACGATTCTCACTCGCCAGCTGCATAAACGGGCCAAGTGACACGCGATAACGCATCAACAATCCACAACCTGAAACGATTAGCACCCGCTGTCGCTCATCGCGTGGAAATTCCTGTTGCAGCCTGGCGGTAATGGCTTCGGTCAACCTGGCACGCGCCGCATCGTCAGTGCTGGGAGTCCGCTCGAGCGTGCGGCATAGATCATTGAGATCAAGTGTTGCCAGCACTTTGCGTGGCACCCGGGTGCTCAACGCGTCAGCCGTCTTGCGCCAGACATACACATGCCGACCGATTACGGACGGAATTGGTCTCTCGGCGAATTGCTTGAGGAGGTTTGCAAATTCATCAACGTTCATAACCGGTGCGCTCCGGCAAGATAATCGTCGAATGTGTAGCGGGTCGTGATTTGTTCCAGCTGATCGACGATCGCATACCGCGCGATCAGTCCCGCCGACTCGGCGTCGCGCAGAATCGCCCTGACATCTGCTTCTTCGCGCATTCCCAACAATTTCCAGAAAGGGTAGCCTTGCGTCTGAGAATCGGCGCCGACCAGCGCAGGAGATGCCAGAATATCGGATACGCGCACAATCCGTGGCGTCGGCGCCAGGCGCGCATAGAGCAAAATCAGGAAGGCATCAGACGGACGCGGTACGGCTTGCGTGATCAGCTGGCTGTTTACGCGACTGACCAGTCCCATATGTTTAACCGCTCCCTGTATGCGACCATACGAATCGTGCTTGTACGAGCCATAGATAGCACTGATGAAATCGCGAATTGCGCTTGGCTCGATGATCGTGCCAGGCGGCACCGCCAGCAGTTGCTCAATCACAAAACGGGCAATGACTGGCTCAGCTTCCAGGGTCAGCACTCGCGCCAAATCGCTCAGAATTGCTTCGTCACGATACGTGCGCCAGACGCGGCTCAACAACCCGTCGATGCTGTGCTCGGGGAACAAGCGCTTGACGATCAAATTGCCATATCGTCGGCGCACAGTGGCGGAGTTCTGCGGAATACCGTCCTGCAGATGCTGATTAAACTCCTCGAATGTGGGGAAGTTGATGCTGTCTTTGACAGCCTGTAAGCCGGTTTCCCAGGCAACGCTCTGGATGGTGTAGTAGGTGGTCATGATGTCAGTTTTGATTGAACCCTTACTCAGCAAACAAACAAGCCATCCGGAAAAATTAGCGCGGACGGCTTAGGAGTATGATATACTCTTGCTATCGACGCGGCATGCTCGCGCTGGTCAAATGCCCGGATGTTGCACCATCGCGGGCGTTTCTTTATGTGGCGTATGGGATTATAGCACTTACGCCTGAGGATGATGAAATCACGTCTGCGCGATCCCAATGCAGACTTACTTTACCTCAGGGTGATTCGCCATGAACTTCAACAACCCCGCCTTCACACCCTCGAAGGCCTGCCCGGCCGCCACAGCCTGCAGCGAATCGATGCCAAACTGCTCGCACGCCGCGTCGTAGGCTTCCTCAGCCTTGACTGTCTCCTCGCGCAGCTGCTCCAATTTGCGCGCATTCTGCGCCTGCTTACTGACCACCGACAGGGCCACCACGGCGATGTAGGGCTTGCCGCTCTCATCAACGCGCGGCTCCTGATAGCCTTCAAGGATTAACTCAGATTTGTCGCCGGCATCGGCGCGCCCGCGATTGAACTGCCGTTCGCTGCACTGCACGAGATACGCCGACGCCTTGAACAACTGCAGGCCTTTGGGTGCAGTGTTCGACGCCGGGCCAGTAAGCAGGCGAAACGTCACGATGCCATCTTTGGTGATAAGTGATTGAGGTTGACCGATGAGGGTTACTTTCGCGCTCACGAAGTCTCCGTCTTTTGGTGAGATGATATTTCCATCGTTTTCGAAGAAGTCTCGCTATTGTACTTGAATCTTGCCATAGAGCGAAATTGACCAACGCCGCGCTCGATCATACAATGACCTCGACGCCATCTCAACGCCGAGGTCACTATGAACAACCCTGCCCCGCAAATCGAACTCACCCAGCCCTCGCCCTTACTGAAACCCGACGGCACGCTCGGGCAAGTTGGTTGGTCACGCCAGCCAGTGCTCGACTGCAATCTCGAAACCGCGCGCTTCTACTCGTTACGTTTCTTGCAGCGACTGCGTATCAAGCGTTGGGACTATTACGCCGTCACGTCGCCCACGCACTTCTTCTCGGCCACGCTGGCCGATCTAGGCTACGCCGGGCAAGTCTTCATCTACTTGATCGACTTCACCTCAAAGGAATATCACGAAGCGGCGCTAACGGTTCCTCTATCGCGCGGCATTACATTACCCCGCAACAGCACCGAGGGCGACAGCACCTTCGATAACGGCAAAGTGCGACTCACGTTTCGGCACGAGACAGATGCCCGGCATATCTCCGTCGTGTGGCCGAATTTCGCCAGCAAAGATCTCACGGCGGACCTGATGCTGCGGCTTGCGCCTGATCATGAGTCGATGACGGTCGTTATCCCGATGAACAACGCTCGCCGCTTCTACTACAACCGCAAGATCAACTGCCTGCCGGCGGAGGGCCATGTCACGTGGGGCACTGAGCGCTTCGACTTCAAGCCGACCAACACGCTCGGCAACCTCGATTGGGGACGCGGCATTTGGGACTATCGCTCATTCTGGGTATGGGCCAGCGCGTCGGGTTTCCTACCGGATGGTCGCACCGTCGGACTGAATCTCGGCTTCGGTTTCGGCGATACATCGAAAGCCACGGAGAATGCGCTGATCCTCAATGGCTGCGTCCATAAACTCACGCAGGTCGACTTCCAATACAGTTCGCAGGACTTCAAGCAGCCGTGGAAGATGTCGTCATCGGATGGCCGCCTCGATCTGGAGTTCACGCCGTTCATCGAGCGCGTGGCGAAGACGGACCTGCTGTTGATTGCCAGCGAGGTGCATCAGATGTTTGGCCGTTATCGCGGCACGGTGACGGCCGACGATGGCGAAGTGATTCATCTCGATGGCCTTATTGGCTGGGCGGAAGAACATCACGCGCGTTGGTAACGTTCACCCAAACCCGTGTTTCAAAGCCGATTGTGGCGAACGCTGGCAGATAGTCCACGGTCGGCCCATACGCAATGAGTTGGTGAACGATGATCGGCGCCGAGAGTGCTGGCTGAATCCGTTTCAACTTCTCGCTATCGATGACCAGTATTATGCTGCCAATTCCAAACTGGCTACGTTTTCGATTGCTACATCGATTTTGGCGATCGCATCAGCGGTCAGGTGACGCGGTGCAATTTGGTTTTGCGCCGAGTGTGTGTCTATGGTGCCCTCAAGGCAGGAATAGAATGAAACCTTCTGTTCCCGTCAACAGAATAAGGTGAGGATGCCAGACATCGCCGTGTTACTACCGACATGGCGCAGCGCTGACTTATGCCAGTGTCCTCGCTCCAAAAGTGATGATATACTGCTTACTAATAAAAAGGTCCCTATGCGTATTAGGGTACGCAGTCAGAGGCATGGGGCTAATGCGGGTGAGTCGCGTCTACGCCGACGACTGTAAACATGTTCTCAGGCCGGATGTGGTTTTATGTCGCGTGCCAGCCTAAGTTGGTTTAGAGGTCCCGTCCAGGAGGCCAATGGACCCTCAAAGCGAAGAACGCAGAAATTGGTTGAGCATCTCTGAAAATGTAGCGCCCTTACTTCCCGATCACATACGGCTTGATGATCGATTGGCAATTGGCGGACAAGGCGTCGTTTTTCACGGAGCAGTACATGGGCAGCCGGCTGCGATCAAGGTTTACTTTCCAGGTAATATGGAGCATCGCGTTGCTCGGGAGGTTGATGCGCTTGGTGCTTTGCACTGCCATAGCATCGTGAAACTGCTCTGGTCCCAGACGTTGACGCATGACGGTAACGAATACCCAATGGTGGCCACATCATTTATTGCGGGCTCTTCGCTCGATCAGCGTCTCCGCATCCGGCCATTAGCCTATGACGAACTGGGAATCATTGCATATGATGTGGCCACCGCCATCGATCATTTATGGCGCAGGCGAATTGTGCATCGTGATCTGAAACCCAGCAACATCCTGATCGGTGAAACTGGGCGTGCATGCGTCATTGATTTGGGCATCGCTCGCCATCTCGATCAATCTACATTAACTAGCCTGGCTGGAGCAACATGGGGAACATGGGGTTATTTATCGCCGGAACAAGCTAAAGGCGTTAGAACTCTCACATGCAAATCAGATGTTTATGCGCTGGGAATTATTCTCATTGAATGCGCTTTGGGCCACCACCCTACCAGACATGATCAACAACAATTATTCGATAGAGATTTATACGCGACATTGCCAGAGGAAATCGCGCACTGGCGATATGCAGGTCTATTGAAGAAGATGCTTTGGCCCCAAGCCACCAGGCGTCCTATGCCGGACCTCATTCTGACTGAGTTTGCAGATTACGCCCCAACTGGGATTTGAGGAGCAAACCCATGGCATTCTTCGTGAACGTTAATGATCGATTCAAGATAAGCGATAGTGTGTTCCCAGATGGAGCCATCATTCCCAGCGGCACGATTGCAATGCATCGGTTGAGCAGACGGAT
>JAUQXD010000101.1 GCA_030834835.1 Thermoflexales bacterium
GCCGTCAGTCCACTGGCCGAGAATATCAAAGCGGTCCTGGTCTACGTGCAGTCACCTCGGGCGGCATAGGTCACGCCATCAAGTTTACACATTTCACAGGCAGGTTCCGGATGGGATTCTTTCAACGGTTCAACAACAACTCTAGCGATGCCCACGCCAAACGTGGCTTGCAGGCCTCAGAGGCCGACGACTACCACACCGCCGCACAAGAGTTGGCGCAGGCGCTTGAGGCCGGTGTCACGCGCTACGACGCAGCCGAGTTATACACGGCGCTGGGCAAGGCCTACGAACGCATCAATCAACTCGAACGCTCGGTGATGAGCTGCCGAAAAGCGATTGAGCTAAAGCCCGGTTATTGTCCCGCGTGGAATAACCTTGGCATCGCCCTTCAGTATCAGGGCAACCTCGATGAAGCCGAACGCTGCTATGAGCGCGCCATTGCGCTGAAACCCGACTACGCATCGCCGTACACCGGCCTGGGCGCCGTCTACATTGCCCGCCAGGATGCGGCCAGAGCCATCGAGGTGCTGCGCAAGGCCGTCAAGCTCAATCCCCAGCTGGCCGTCGCTCATTCCAATCTGGCGGTGGCTTTATCCATGCAAGGTGATTACGCCGCCGCCGCGCAAGAACTGCAGGCCGCAATTTCGATGGGCTACAAAGACTGGCGCAAGGTATCCGATCGAATCGAAGCCCTGAAAGCCTGGGAAGAAGTACGCGTCCGCTTCGAGAGCGGCGGGACTTCAGCCGGCGTTGCAGCTGACCCCTGGCAGGATGTCTCCTCAACCGGCGATTCAGGCCGGTTCAATCTCAATTGAACGTTCCGCACGACAGGAGATAGTATGCCCCGTTATCCAGTTGAATCCGCGACACGCGATCTCATCGAGCAAGCCGACCGGGCGTATGACGCCAGCCAGCGACGCGCGGCGATCGGGTTGTATAACCAGGCACTGGCACTTGAACCCCACTGTTCATACACGCTGGTCCAGCGCGGTCTGGCCCTGCAAGAAGAAGGTCGATTGGACGAGGCTCTGCGCGACTATAATCAAGCGCTTGAAATCGATCCACAATATGGCCTGGCATACTATGGTCGCGGCTGGGCCAAAAACTGGAAACATGATTATCGGGGTGAGATGGAAGATGCGCGCCTCGGCCTGGATTTGGACCCCGACAATCCGGGGCGGTATCTGCGGCGCATGGGGGCGGCGCTGACCGGCCTGAGCCTGTTCGTGCCGGCCGTAGATGCCTACACCCGCGCCATCGAGCTTGATCCAGATGATCTGGGCACCGTCTTCAATCGGTCCCTGTGCTACAAGCAAATGGGGCGGATGGACGCCGCACTCGCCGATGTTAATACGGTATTGAACGCCGAGCCGAACTGGGCCTGGCCGCTATATCAGCGGGGCATTATCTACGAACAGCGCGGCGAATTGGAAAAAGCGGCAGCCGATATCGACGCCGCCCTGCGTTCCGATCCGGAGTACGCCCCGGCCCTCGATGCCCGGCAGCGGTTGAAGGAACGACTTGGCGACAAGCGCCAGGGTGGATTGACACACAAATTGTTTCGGCCAAAGCAATAGTCTACCGGATGCAGTCATGAAATCCACCGTCGAACAGATTCGCCAACGTTTTGATGCCGATGTGGAACGCTTCTCCAATCTGGAGACAGGCCAATCGGCCACGATCGATGCACCACTGGTGCTGGACTTGATCACGGCGGCCGCCGAGGCCACGAATCCGCAGGCGACACGCTCGCTCGACATCGGCTGCGGCGCGGGCAACTATACTCTGAAGCTGCTGATGCATCTACCGAATCTGGCCGTGACCTTGATCGATCTGAGCGCACCGATGTTAGAACGCGCCGTGACGCGCATTGGCACAGTAACTTCGCAGCCGATCACGACACTGCAAGGCGACATCCGCGACATCGAGTTTGAGGCGGAGTCGTTCGACATCATCATGGCGGCGGCGGTGTTTCATCATCTGCGCGATGATGCGGAGTGGCGCGATGTGTTCGCCAAGTGTTACGCAACGCTGAAACCCGGCGGCTCGATCTGGATCAGCGATCTGATCGAGCACGATTCCCCGGCGATTCAAGCGCTGATGTGGCAGCGCTATGGCGAGTACCTGACGCAGTTGAAGGGTGAGTCGTATCGCGACACGGTGTACGGCTACATTGAGCAAGAAGACACACCGCGCCCGCTGCTGTGGCAGTTGCATCTGCTGAAGGAAGTGGGCTTCAAGACGGTGGAGATTCTGCACAAGAACAGCATCTTTGCGGCATTTGGGGGAATCAAGTCTCAAGCATCCTGAGCGGAAGGCCGCAGCTGTATCGCGGCCTGTAGTCGAAGGATGCGGGTAGCGCGAGACATCGATGCCGTTCGTATACATTCTGAAATGCGCCGACGATTCATATTACACAGGCTCGACAACCAATCTCGAACTGCGGATGGCACAACATGAGTCAGGCTACTTCAAAGGTTATACAAGTTCGCGCTTGCCGGTGACATTGACATGGTGGGCAGAATTTCCCGATGAACACGAAGCCTTCCTGCGTGAGAGGCAGATCAAAGGCTGGTCGC
>JAUQXD010000997.1 GCA_030834835.1 Thermoflexales bacterium
CACCGACGAGATCGCGCAGACACGCCGCGCCATCGAACTGGCCGAGAATGCGTTTGCGGATGTGACCGCGCGCATCGAGCCGGGCATGACCGAGGCGCAGATCGCGTGGGAGTTGGAAGTGCACATGCGCACGCACGGCGCAACCGGATTGGCCTTCGATACGATCGTGGCCTCTGGCCCGAATGCGGCGCTGCCGCACTACCACGCCGGGCAGCGGCCCGTTCAAGAGGGCGAGCCGATCACCATCGATTGGGGCGCGGAACTCAACGGGTATAGATCGGACCTCACGCGCACGATCGTGCTGGGGCAGCCCGACGCGAAGTTTCGCGAAGTGTACGCTGTCGTGCTGAAGGCGCAGCTGAATGCCATCAACAACATCAAGGCAAACATCACCGGCAAAGAAGCGGATGCCTTTGCGCGCGACATCATCGTGGCGGCGGGTTACGGGGAATACTTCGGGCACAGTCTGGGGCACGGCGTTGGCCTGGCCACGCACGAAGGCCCGCGCGCCTCGTTCATGGCCGAAGAAGAACGCTTGCCCGCCGGGGCGCTGATCACCGTTGAACCCGGCATCTACATTCCGGGCTGGGGCGGGGTGCGCATCGAGGATATGATTGTGGTGAACGAAAATGGTGTTGAGGTGTTGAGTCACTTACCCAAGTAACGTGGTGCGTGATGCGTGTTGCGTGATATTTTTCCACGCACCACGTAACACGCAATGCGCTCTAATTTGCGGAGACGTTCTCAATGAGTGATCAAGTTATCTATTCAATGGTGCGCGTGGGCAAGATTCATCCGCCGGGCAAGCAGGTGTTGCGCGCTATTTCGCTGGGCTTTGTCTACGGGGCCAAGATTGGCGTACTGGGCCTGAACGGCTCGGGCAAGAGCACGCTGCTCAAGATCATGGCCGGCGTCGACGAAGAGTATCTCGGCGAGACGATGCTGACCAAAGGCTATACGCGCGGCCTGCTGGAACAAGAGCCGCAGTTGGACAACACCAAGACGGTGAAAGCCGTCGTCGAGGAAGCCGTACAGCCGATCGTGGATGCGATGAAGCAGTACGACGACATCAACGCGAAGTTCGCCGAGCCGGATGCCGATTACGACGCGCTCATCGAAGAGCAGGGGCGTTTACAGGAATACCTGGACAAGCACGATGCGTGGACACTGGACAGCCGGCTCAGTCTGGCGATGGACGCTTTACGCTGCCCGCCCGGCGAGACGTCGATTGCGGTCCTGTCGGGCGGCGAGCGCCGTCGGGTGGCGCTGTGCCGCCTGCTGTTGACCGAACCGGATATTCTGCTGCTCGACGAACCCACCAATCACCTCGATGCCGAATCGGTGCAGTGGCTGGAGAAGCACCTGCAAGATTACAAAGGCACCGTGATCGCCGTCACGCACGATCGGTATTTTCTGGACAATGTGGCCGGGTGGATCCTGGAACTCGATCGCGGCTACGGCATTCCGTGGAAGGGCAATTACTCATCGTGGCTGGAGCAGAAGCAGCAGCGATTGGCGCTGGAAGAGAAGGCCGACACCCGGCGGCAAAAGACGCTGGCGCGCGAACTCGAATGGATTCACATGTCGCAGAAGGCGCGGCAGGCCAAAGGCAAGGCGCGCGTCAACGCCTATGAAAAACTGCTGAGCCAGGAATACGATAAGTACCGCGACGATCTGGAGATCATCATCCCCAACGGCCAGCGCCTGGGCGAAGTAGTGATCGAAGCGAAGGGCGTGAGCAAAGCGTATGGCGACCGCGTGCTGTTCGAGGGCCTCGATTTTGCGCTGCCGCCCGGTGGCATTGTTGGCGTGATCGGGCCGAACGGCGCGGGCAAGACCACGCTGCTGAAAATGATCATGAAGGCCGAGGTGCCCGATAGCGGTACGTTCAAGATCGGCGAGACAGTGCAGCTGGGCTACGTCGATCAGAGCCGTGACACGCTGAACCCCGACCACAACGTGTGGGAAGAAATCTCCGGCGGCGAAGACACGGTGACGCTGGGCACGCGCAAGCTGAACTCGCGCGCTTACGTGGCGAGTTTCAACTTCCTCGGCACGGATCAATCGAAGAAGGTGGGTGCGCTGTCCGGCGGGGAACGCAATCGCGTACATCTGGCGAAGATGTTGAAAGAGGGCGCGAACGTGATTCTGCTCGACGAACCCACCAATCACCTCGATGCTGAATCGGTGCAGTGGCTGGAGAAGCACCTGCAAGATTACAAAGGCACCGTGATCGCCGT
>JAUQXD010000998.1 GCA_030834835.1 Thermoflexales bacterium
CAGCGGGCGCGCGTAGTTCTGATGCAGATACGCCAGCGCGCGTTTGACCAGCGCGCTCGTATGCGGCGGCAGCCCCTCACCGCCGAACAGCGCACGATTCAATGCCGCGATCGTTTCCGCTTCAGACAGCACGCCCTTGCTTTGCAGCGTCACCCGCGCGTGACGTTCCAGCCGTTTGACATCGTCGAGGTTCAATAGTTTGCTGCTCAAGATCACCACAGGCACCAACCGCAAGCGCGGGTCGGCCCGCATCCGATCGAGCACCTCGGCCCCGCCGATGCCGGGCATCATCAAATCTAGAATCACCAAACTGGGCACGGCCTCGGCCATGCTCGCCAGCGCAGTCGCGCCGTCGTTGGCGATCCGCGTGGAATAGCCAGACAAGCCGGAAGCGATCAGCGCTTGATACGTCGCACAGGTCTGCTCGTCGTCGTCGACGATCAAAATCGATCCGGTGGAATCGGCGGGGAATGAGGCATTGATCGCATCCAGCAGCGCCTGACTGCTGGCCGGTTTGCCGATGAAGCTGGTCAACCCGATCGCGCGGGTGGCTTCACCCAACTCGTCTCGTGGCATCTGGCCGTATAAGATGAAGGGTACTTGCGACCAGCGCGGATGATTGCGCAGCCGTCGCACGAGCGTCCAATCGCCGGGATCGGCATCCACTAAATCCCACGCCAGCGCGATCGGTTGCGCATCGGCCAGCACCACTTCCAGATCATCGCCGGCCCGCAAGCGGCGCAGTTCCAGGTTCTGACGCTGTGTGAAATCCACAATCTCTGGCGCGGGCAGTAGCGCGGCTGAGATCAACAGCAGCACGGGCTGCGTGCGTTCGATCGTGCGCGCGGGTTGATCGCTGAGGCGCGGCAGCGGCAAATAAATGTGAAACGTGCTGCCCTGTCCCGGCTCGCTGTCCAACGCGATCGATCCGCCGTGCAAGGCGATCAGATGGCGCGTGATGGACAATCCCAGCCCGATGCCGCCCGTCACGCGATCGTGCTCGGCGGTCACAAACGGCTCAAAAATGCGCTCTTGCTGCTCGGCGGGAATGCCCGGCCCGGTATCCGCCACCCAGATATGCAGATACGGCGGCAAGACCTCTGCCCCCAGCGTGATCTGCCCGTGTTCCGTGAACTTGCGCGCATTGCTCAAGAGATTGAGCAGCGATTGGCGCAACCGAACGGCATCCGCGTTGAGCCACGGCAACCGATCGGGCAGCTGCACGTCCCAGATCACAGCGCGCTTTGGATCGACGTTATCGGCCAAACTGTGAAACGCTTCTTCCAACAACGGGCGCGGATCGATCAACTCCAGATAGAGATCGAGTTCGTCGATCTCGGCCCGCGATAGATCGAGCAGATCGTTGATCACGCGCAGTTGATGTTCGGCGTTGTTTTGAATGTGCTGCAAGTCGGTGACGAGCGTGGCTTCATCGGGGTGAGATGATCGCAGCGCGCTCTTAGTGGCATCCAGAATGATGTTCAACGGCGTGCGCAGTTCGTGGCTGACGTTCGTCAACAGCCGCGTCTTGATCTGATCGGCTTTCTCGGCCGCCGCGCGCGCCTGCTGCGCTTCGGCAAACAACAACGCGCCCTTCAACGCACTGCTGATGTGCCCGCGCAGCGCTTCGTACAACGCGCTATCACGCGGCCCGATCTCAAACACCGCAAAGCCGATCTGCTCCTCGCGGAAGAAGAGCGGCTCCACGAGCAGACTATACTGGCGGCCCTGCGGCAGCAAATCGGGCGGCACCAACTGGCGCGATGAGAATGGCCGCCCGTCCGGTTCTAAGGTCACGCGCCCGCGTTCCGTGTAAGCCAACATCAGGCGCGCAGATTCCAGCGACAAAGCCGGATTTTCATATAAGGCCAGATAGCCGCTGCGCAGGCCGATGTCGGGCAAGCGCTCGGCCAACACGTCGGTCAACTTGCTCACGTTAAACGCCGTGATTAGCGCCTGACCGATGTCGCGCAGCATCTCGGCCTGACGATCTGCCGAGAGTTGGCGATACGCCTGAGCGCGCTGCGCCGCCTCGCTAATGACAACCCGCGCCTGCCCGAACAAATCCTCGGCGTGATGACGTTCCGGTTCGGGCAGATGCGGCAGCAAACGCCGCCGCAACGTCGAAAGGATGTCTTGCCATGCGGCGATGTCGTCGCCCGTTTGAGCCGCTGTTTCTAACACCTGATCCAATTCCGATAAGAAGCGGCTGCGCGGCTCACCCCCAACCCTATCGGCCTGAAACGCGTCGAAGAGCCGCCCGGCCGGTTGAATGAATGCTTCGGCCACGTCGTCAAGCGCAGCCAGATCTGCCAGAAAAGCCGCTCGCAACGCCGGAGAAATCAGGTTGAGATCGACGCCGCTGAAATCGATCGAACCGGCCGCGGCCTGCATCACGGCTTTCGATGGACAACCGCACGACTGCCGCACGATCAACCGTGACTGCAACATGACCTGCGCAGGTACTTCCTCGCCGGCCAACTGTGCGGCCAATTCTTCGACGGCGCGTGTGCCCTGTTCATAGAAGGGCATCGTCAGCGAAGTCAATGGCGGCGTGACCAACCGTCCCTCGATCGAATTGTTGAACCCGACGATGGCAATGTCGCCGGGGATCTGAATGCCGCGCGCTTGCAGCGCCTTGATCGCATCCAGCGCCAGCAGATCGCTGACGGCTACCATCGCCTGAAAATCGACGCCGGGGCGCAGTTGCCTTTCATCCAGCAGAATCTGCACAGCCTCGACGCCCGCTTCCCAATTCAGCGGCCGCGTGACCAACTCCGGGACGAAGGGCAGGCCGTACTCTTGCAAGACATCGGTGTAGGCGCGATAGCGCTCCTGAGCGTAGAAGTGGCTGGCCGGGCCGCGAATGAACGCCAGACGCCGATAGCCGTGTGTTTCGATCAAGTGGATGATGGCCGCCCGCATGCCGTGGTAACTGTCAATCGAGAGGGTGGGCACACCTTCGATGATCTGCGCCAGGCTGACCATCGGCAGCGAGCGGAAGCGTTGATGAAAATCGGCCGCCTCCGCCGCGTTCAACTTGACGCTGATTGTGGACGACCATGAGACCAATCCGTCCAGCCACGCGGGATCGACCAGATCGTAGAGGACGTTGCGCTGCGCCTCGAAGCCTTCGGCTACGTGCAGGCCACCGCCGGGGAAACAGATCAGGTTCAGGCCGCGTCGTTCAGCCGCATCGACGATGCCGGGCCACACCATCCGGCCTGCGCCGATGTGAATGTTGGCGGTTAAGAAACCGATCGTGGCACGCTTGTCCGCAGCAGACGAGTGAGTCATGGAATAAGGGCCGGCCCGGAACGAGTGGCAGTCAGTGGTCAACTTCGATCATGATACGCATCAGGTGCAGCTGAAGCCAGTATACTTTTGCCTAAAAATAAGCGCAAGCCAGCCAGGCACTCGGTAGTCCGATTGCAATCGACGGGCCTGGTGAATCTCAATTGTCAACGTGGAGTGAAGACTTGAGCAAGAAGCCGAGCACCAGCAGCGAAACCACCAACCACAGCATGGCCCAGATGATCGCCGGCAGGCCGGTAAGGCGGCTCAGGGCCACGGCGTCGTTGACAAAGCCTGATCCAGCGGGCGCGAGCGTGAACAAATCGCTGCGAATATCCAGCACGGCGTACAGGCAACTGGTGATGGCGATGAAGCGCACGATGGTGTGATTCACGGCCGCGGGCAAGCGCTGCGCGCTGAAGAACATCGCGGCTGCGGCCAGGATAGATCACGCCGAAGAGGTTGCGGAAGAATAGCAGCGTGCTCATGGCGATCAGCGCGGCGAGCGCGAGCATCAAGCCGCGCCCACGTCGTTGATGGTTCGACAGATACAACAGGACACTGCCAGCCAGCATACTCCCCAGATAACCGGCCGAGAGGATGACAAACGGCCAGCCGCCACGCGTGAAGGTGACGCCGCCTTCTTCCGGGAAGATCTGAATGCTCATCACCTGACCACCCGTGAGCAGTGCGGCCACGGCGTGACCCAATTCGTGCAGACAGACGACGAAGATCTTGATGGGATAGACGACAGGCGTGTCCCACAGCAGCCAGGCCGCGATAAACAGCGCGGCCAGAATGATCACGGTTTTGAACTCAATCTTCGATCGTGCTGACATTGTGATAAACGCTTGATTGATGTGACATATGCTGGCGCCGCACACGATGAGCGTGGCGTTGGCGGGCACAAACACCTTAAAAGATGGACGCTGACCGATCGCGCAGAATTGATTGTAGGCCGAAATGAAGTGCGGGGCAAACTGGAACACTCGCCATATCATCGGGTGCGGTGTCCCGGCACAGTGGCGCGACTTTTCAATGTCAACAAAATTTTGTCCACTGCCGCTTGACAACCGGCGGATCACAGTTAAAATCGTTCTAACCAGAGGTTGACCAACCTCTAACCGAAAGGACACCCCATGGACCTGTTCGAGAAAGCTCGCCAGTTCACGCGACCTCAAGAAGTCAAGGCGCTGGGACTGTATCCGTATTTCCTGCCGCTCGAAGATACCGAAGGCACCGAAGTCGTTATTTACGGCAAACGCGTCGTCATGATCGGGTCGAACAACTACCTGGGCTTGACGACGCATCCCAAAGTGCGTGAAGCGGCGCTGGAAGCCATCAAGCGCTATGGCACCTCGTGCACCGGTTCACGCTTTCTCAATGGCACCATGAAATTGCACATGGAAGCCGAGGAAAAATTGGCGGCCTTCGTGGGCAAAGAGGCCGCCGTCATGTTCTCCACCGGCATGCAGGCCAACCTGGGCGCGATCTCCAGCCTGATTGGCAAAGACGATGTCGCCATTATTGAC
This sequence comes from Thermoflexales bacterium, assembly GCA_030834835.1. Lineage (GTDB taxonomy): Bacteria > Chloroflexota > Anaerolineae > Fen-1058 > Fen-1058 > JAGOBP01. Next base: position 4,827 of record JAUQXD010000998.1, read on the forward strand.
AAAGACGATCATGCCAGCCTCGTCGACGGCGTGCGGCTGGGCTATGGCGAAATGCGCCGCTTTGTGCATAACGACATGGAGTCACTGGAACGCCAGTTAAAAGCCGTGCCTGAAAAGTCCGGCACGCTGGTGGTGGTGGACGGCGTGTATAGCATGGGCGGCGACATCGCCCCGCTGCCACAAATTGTTGAGATGTGCCAGAAGTACGGCGCACGCGTGTACTGCGACGACGCCCATTCGCTGGGGGTGCTGGGACCGCAGGGTCGCGGCACCGCCGCCTACTTTGGCCTGACGAATCAAGTCGATCTGATCATGGGCACGTTCAGCAAGTCATTTGCATCGCTGGGCGGCTTCGTGGCCGGTGATGCCGATGTGATGCAGTGGGTGCAGCACATGGCGCGCTCCAACATCTTCTCGGCCTCCATTCCGCCGTCGCAAGTGGCCGCCGCCATGGCCGCGCTCGAAATCATGGAATGCGAGCCGGAGCGCTTTGAGCGCTTGTGGGCGGTGACAAAGAAGATGCGTGAAGGCTACCAGTCGATGGGCTTCGACACTGGCCCCAGCGAAACGCCCGTCATCCCGATCATGATTGGCGACGAGGGCAAGACATTTGCCGCGTGGAAGACGTTGTTTGAGGCGGGCGTTTATACCAACGCCGTCATTCCGCCCGGCGTGCCGCCCAACAAGAGCCTGCTGCGCACTTCGTACATGGCCACACACACCGATGCACAAATGGACTTCGTGCTCGATACGTTCTACAAGGTGGGCAAGGAGTTGGAGTTGATTTAGGGATTAGGGATCAGTCAATCAGGGATCAGGAAAGCCTCCGACACGCAGGACGCCGGAGGTTTCTTCGTTGCTCTGATGCTCAAGGCGTCGTCCTCATCGCAGAGGAAATGCTCCCGACGGACACTTGCACCCACTGCGTGGGCGCTGCGCGGTGTTGCTAAATCCATCTTCTTAAGCTTGTACCGTTGAAGATATCAATAACGCTGCGCCGTATCCGCTTTAAGTTCAAGATACTCTTCCCACGGTAACTTGCGCCTGGGCGGCGTCTTCTCCACAAAGTATTCTTCAGCCAAAAGTTTTATGAACTCGTTGCCCCAACCCGATTGAACATACAACGTCTTTCTTTCGCGCAGTGTGGCCTGTCGCAATGTGTCAAAGCCTTTGAGTAGCTTGCAGCCGGGGTGAGGCCACTCGGAGAGTTCCAGAAACGGCTCTAAGCCATCGGCCTCTAACGGACGGTGACCAAGGATTGCGCCGTTGTTCCACGCGACGGTCTGGATGTGCGCAAGCCCTTGCCTGAGTAACGCGCTCCCCGCGATCGATTCGACGGTTGGCAGCTGCATAGCATGCCAATCAAGCAGGCCGGCAAGGAACAGCCGCGAATGGCGTTTGCCGTTGCGCAGGTCAAATTGCAGCACTCTACCACAGGCAAAACTGCTGTCTGAGAGGGGAATGTGCCAGAATTGCCCCTCTCGCAGATAGGCCGTTGATCTGGGTACAAATGGATAGTGTAACTTTCGCATTGAAGAATCTTGGATTAAGCATGTCATACTGAGCGACGCGAAGCATCTCTACGTGACAGGCACCTAACATTGGCGGTGGCAGAGATTCCTCACTCGCTGCGCTCGTTCAGAATGACATGGGTTCGGGAATCTAGCATTGTCGACTCATTTGGATTTGAGCGGGACTCTGCAGGAATGCTCCCGACGGATTGGCAAATCCGCTGCTCAATGCCGCTGGATTGCCAAATCCAGCGGGAGCATCGAATTCAAATTGAGAATTGCTAACGATCGTGCGCCTGATCCCTGATCCCCGATCAACCAATCACTACCAACTCCCGATCATACGTCGTCAGACTTTCCGCGCCGTCTTCGGTGATCAGCACATCGTCTTCGATGCGGACGCCGCCGACGCCGGGGATGTAGATGCCGGGTTCGACGGTGAAGGTGTTGCCCGGCACGAGCGGCACGTCGTTACCTTCCACGATGTACGGCGGCTCGTGACCCTGCAAGCCGAGCCCGTGCCCGGTGCGATGGGTGAAGTACTGGCCATAGCCTGCTTCGACAATGACCTGGCGCGTGGCCCGATCGATGTCCTGGCCCGTCGCGCCCGGTCTGGCGGCCGCTCGACCTGCCGCGTTGGCGCGCTTAACAGCGTCGTAAATGCGCTCGAACTCCACCGATGGCGTGCCTACGGCAAAGGTACGCGTGATGTCGCTGTTGTAGCCATCGACGAGAATGCCGAAATCCATCAGCAGCCCCTCGCCCGATTGGATCACGCGCTCCGTAGAGGTCAAATGCGGCAGCGCCGCATTCGGCCCCGATTGAATCAGCGGTTCAAACGCGATGCCTTCTGCGCCGCGCCGCATCAACGCCATCAGCAGTTCGTTGGCGACCTGGCGCTCGGTCAGGCCCGCGCGGACTACGTCCACCACATCGTCCAGCGCTTCCTCAGTGATGCGGATCGCGCGCCGCATCGCATCGATCTCCGATCGGTCTTTGATCATCCGCAGGGCAGCGATCAACTCATCGGCA
>JAUQXD010000999.1 GCA_030834835.1 Thermoflexales bacterium
GGCGTCATCGCCGGATCGATCTTTACGTTTTCGCTGACGCTGGGTGATTTCGTCGTGCCGTCCGTGATCGGAAACTCCAGCCCGTTCGTTGGGCTGGCGGTGTACGCGTATCAAGGCACGGCGGGCAACATTCCGTTGGCCGCCGCGCTGACCTTCTTCCCGATGCTGGTGATGACGATCTACCTGCTGGTGGCGCGCAAGTTTGGCGCGTTCGAGGCGTTGTGAGTTAATGTCGTCATTGCGAGGAGGCCGTAAGCCGACGAAGCAATCTCATTACCAATCAGCCGGAGATTGCTTCGCCGCTGCGCGGCTCGCAATGACGTGGTCTGTGGAATTGTAATGACGTCAAAAACTGACTCTTCACAACCGAAAGCCCCGCTCGGCCTGAAGATCGCCGCGATTGCGGCGCTGGTCTTCATGCACTTCCCGATTCTGATCATCGCACTCTATGCGTTTACGACAGAGGAATCGACGTACACGTTTCCACCGCCCGGCCTCACCCTCGATTGGTTCCGCGTGGCCTTCACGGCCCGGCCCGACATCTGGGAACCGCTGGCGATGTCGCTGGAAGTCGCTTTGCTGGCGACCATTGTCGCGGTGGTGTTGGGCACGCTCGGCGCGGCGGCCGTTAGCCGCTTCAAGTTCTTTGGACGCGATGCGGTTTCGTTCCTCGTCATCCTGCCGATCGCTTTACCCGGCATCATCACCGGCATCGCGCTTCGAGCGGCGATCGGGTTGATGGACATCCCGTTTAGTTTCCTCACGATCGTGATAGGTCACGCCACATTCTGCGTGGTGACGGTCTACAACAACGTCGCCGCGCGTTTCCGCCGCATGTCGAGTTCGCAAGTGGAAGCGTCGATGGACCTTGGCGCGAATAGTTTTCAGACGTTCCGCCACGTGATCCTGCCCAACATCGCGACGGCGTTACTGGCTGGCGCGATGCTGGCCTTTGCTCTGTCGTTCGACGAGATTATCGTGACCACGTTTACGGCGGGCCAGCAAGAGACGCTGCCGATCTGGATTTTCAGCCAACTCGCCAAACCGCGTCAACGCCCGGTGACGAATGTGGTGGCGCTGCTGGTCGTGGCGCTGACCTTCATCCCGATTTATCTATCGCATCGACTCACACATCAGGCGAGTAGTGAACAGTAGGACAAGATGTCATCTTGTCCCACATGCTTGACCGAAGTGTATCCGCAAGGTACAATGCACATCGTTCGGGGCATAGCGCACCCGCAGGGGGTAGCGCACTTTTCGAAATGGCAGTAAGTTCGGGGCGTAGCGCAGTCCGGTAGCGCACGCGGTTTGGGACCGCGGGGTCGTGGGTTCAAGTCCCTCCGCCCCGACTAATGAAACACACGAGCAACCTGATCAGGCGGCTCGTGTGTTTTTGTTACGCATAGGGCAACACCCGCCCAACATATTGTGTTCGTGATTAGTCCTGAGCCGGAGTGCAGATGTACCAATTGGATTCCAATTGGCGAAACATTGAGCCGTGCTCGCCATCACACGTGATGAGATCGTGCAGCGCATCGATACTTTCTGCATAAGCAATATCGCGTTGACTTGTTGGCGGTCTAAACAATACCGCTAATCCGTGATTGTGTTCCACAAAGACACACTCACGCGTCAAGTATCGATACTTGGAGGGAACGGCAAAAGCATATTGGCAATAGCCTTCGTGGCCAAGTTGCTGTTGTCGTGCCAGTTCCACAACGGCTTCATAGTCCGAGCGATATTGATAGAAGGTTGTTTCCGCTGGTGAGGGCGGCAAGGAGGCGGTTTCTGACCAGATGCTGCCAACAATCAAGATAATAAGCGGTAAAGGATGCCCGCCTTTGCGGATGGCATAAGCAATTGCGAAAATCGCGAATGCGGCCAAAGCAAACAGGCCAAGCAGTATAACGGGGACCATCGCCACGAGCAAAAACCCTAGCCCCAATCCCACGGCTCTCACAAAGTCCGCCTCGGGTTCATCAGCAACAAGCGCAGGGCTTGCTCGGGATGGGCAGCGTAATAGCGGCGGGCCTTCGCCAAGTTGGTCCAGTCGCGGCCAATGGTCAGGCCAATGACTAAGTTATTGAGCGT
>JAUQXD010001000.1 GCA_030834835.1 Thermoflexales bacterium
CCTGTCGATAAAATCACCGTGCGTGGCGCGCGCACGCACAACCTCAAGAACATCAACGTCGATATTCCCCGCAACCAGCTGGTGGTCATTACCGGCCTCAGCGGCAGCGGCAAATCGTCGCTGGCTTTCGACACGATCTTCGCGGAAGGCCAGCGCCGCTACGTCGAATCGCTGTCCGCCTACGCGCGGCAATTCCTGGGCCAGATGGAAAAGCCCGACGTCGATCAGATCGAAGGGCTGAGCCCCGCCGTCTCGATCGATCAGCGCGGGGCCAGTAGCAACCCGCGATCGACCGTCGGCACGACCACCGAAATCTATGACTACCTGCGCTTGCTCTACGCGCGCGTCGGCACGCCGCATTGCCCGGTCTGCGGCCGCGAAGTGCAGATGCAGACACCGGATCAGATCATCGACCTGGTCTCAGCCCTGCCCGAAGGCCGCCGCATTCAGGTTCTCGCGCCGTTGATCAAAGATCGCAAGGGCCATCATCAACAGGTCTTCGAGGACATCCGCAAGGCCGGCTACGTGCGCGTGCGCGTCGATGGCACGATCTACGACGTCAACGACACCATCGAACTCGATCGGTACAAGAATCACTCGATCGAGGCCGTGGTCGATCGGTTGGTGATCAAACCCGATCTGGAACGCAGCCGCCTAGCGGACTCGATCGAAACGGCGCTGCGGCTGGGCAATGGCACCGTCATCATCAACGATGTCACCGACAAAGAGCCGATCGATCATCTTTACTCCGAGCGGTTTGCCTGTGCCTATGATGGCACGTCATTGCCGGAAATCGAGCCGCGCACGTTCTCGTTCAACTCGCCGCACGGCGCGTGCGAGACGTGTCAGGGCCTCGGCACAAAACTTGAGATTGATCCCGAACTCATCGTGCCCAACGCCGATCGTTCGCTCAACGGCAGCGCCATCGCCGCAATGGAGTGGAACACCGAGAATCGCTCCAACGACGACACGTACTATTTCCAACTGCTACGCGCGACGTGCGCGTATTTCAAGATCGATATGGATGCGCCATGGAAATCGCTGTCGTCGGCGCAGCGCGACATCATCCTTTACGGCAGCGGCGACGAGAAGATTCCGGTGCGCTATCAGAATCGCACCGGCGACCAGCGTATCTATTCCACCACGTTTGAAGGCATCATCAACAACTTGCGCCGCCGCTATCTCGAATCGACCAGCGATTACATTCGCAGCAAGATCGAAGGCTACATGGCGCAAGTGCCTTGTCCCACCTGTCAGGGCAAGCGCCTCAAGCCCGCCGTGCTGGCCGTGACCATCGCCGACAAGAACATCCAGACCATCACGTCGATGCCGGTGGTGCACGCGCTGGAGTGGGTCAAGTCGCTGCGCGACAACAAGCGCAACGGCAGTGCGCCGCTTACGCCGAGGCAGATGACGATTGCGAAGCAGATTCTCAAAGAAGTCAACTCGCGCCTGCAATTCATGGTCGATGTCGGCCTGGACTATCTCACCCTCAATCGCACCACGGCCACTCTCTCGGGCGGCGAAGCGCAGCGCATTCGTTTGGCAACGCAAATCGGCTCGCGTCTC
>JAUQXD010001001.1 GCA_030834835.1 Thermoflexales bacterium
AGTCCGACGAGCAGCGAAGCAAATGGCCCTGGCTTATCGACACTTTCTGAATCCGCCGACATACATCGATTGGACCCCGGCAATCGAGCGCCAACAGGCGATATGGTTCGGAGGCGACGAGGGCTGTCTCATGCCGGACGACATCGACGTGTGACCGGCGGTTGATCTTCACGCACCACGCATCACGTTTCACCCATCACTCATCACTCGTCACCAGTGGTATAATCCGCCCCGTTGTCGAACATCTAACCACGCTTCGGCGTGTTTGCTTAAAAGGAGCAAATAACCATGTCTACGATTGAATTTGTCCACGCCCGCGAGATTCTGGATTCGCGCGGCAACCCCACCATCGAAGTCGAAGTTGCCTTTGACGATGGTGCCTGGGGGCGCGCGGCGGTCCCATCGGGTGCGTCGACGGGCGACAATGAAGCGCTGGAACTGCGCGACGGCGACAAGAATCGCTATGGCGGCAAGGGCGTCCTCAAGGCCGTTGATCACGTGCTGAACGAAATCGCCGAAGAGATCATCGGCATGGAAGGCACCGATCAGGTGGGCGTCGACGAAGCCATGATCGATCTGGATGGCACGCCGACCAAAGCCAACCTGGGCGCGAATGCGATCCTGGGCGTGAGCCTGGCCGTGGCTAAGGCCGCCGCGAATTCGCTCGATCTGCCGCTGTATCGCTACATCGGCGGCGTCGAAGCGCGCGTGCTGCCCGTGCCGATGATGAACATCCTCAACGGCGGCAAGCACGCCGCCGACAGCACCGACATGCAGGAATTCATGATCCTGCCGGTGGCCGCCCCCGACTTCGCCGAAGCCCTGCGCTGGAGCGCGGAGTGTTACGCCTCGCTGCGGAGCGTGCTGAAGAAGAAGGGTTACAACACCAGTGTCGGCGATGAAGGCGGTTTTGCTCCCTCGCTGAAGAGCAATGCGGAAGCGTTTGAAGTCATCCTGGAAGCCATCACCAAGGCCGGTTACAAGCCGGGCGAGGAAATCTTCCTGGGCATGGATCCCGCGTCGAGCGAGTTCTATCAAGACGGCAAGTACGTGTTGGCCAAGGAAGGCAAGACCCTGACCAGCGCCGAAATGGTCGATTGGTACGTCAACGCCGTGAATCAGTATCCCATCATCTCGTTGGAAGACGGCATGGCCCAGGACGACTGGGACGGCTGGAACCTGCTCTCCCAAAAACTCGGCAACCGTATTCAACTCGTCGGCGACGATTTGCTCGTGACCAACGTTAAGTATATTGAGCGCGCCATCAAAGAGCAGTCGTGCAATTCGCTGCTGTGCAAGCTCAACCAGATCGGCACGCTGACCGAAGCCATCGCCGCGTCACGCATGTCGCAGCGCGCAGGCTGGACCGTCGTCGTGTCGCACCGCAGCGGTGAGACCGAAGACGCCACCATCGCGGATGTCGTCGTGGGCCTGAACGCGGGTCAAATTAAGACCGGCGCGCCGTGCCGCAGCGACCGCATCGCCAAATACAACCAGCTGCTCCGCATCGAAGAAGAACTCGGCGAAATTGCCCGGTACGCCGGCAAGAGCGCCTTCAAGAACCTGTAAGCCTTACCTCAACCCCCGTCCCCTTCTCCTCTCCATGTGGAGAG
>JAUQXD010001002.1 GCA_030834835.1 Thermoflexales bacterium
CCGCACGCGCTCCTGCAAGGCAGCTTCGGCCTGCTGGCGCAGCCGCCAGTTTTCCGCCTCGCGCAGCGCACGCTGGACCTCGCACTCCACAGCCCGCCGACCCTCCACGCAAACGGCGGCCTTTCTCAAACTGAGTCCTGCCAACTACGCGAGACCCGGCGGGGCCTTACACCAGACCATCTGAACAACCTCACCTGAAATGGCTGCGCCCAAAGGTCAACCATGAACACCCTCAAACGCATTCTGCTGGCCGAAGACGATTCCAGAGATGTCGAACTGACTCTGGCGGCGTTGGCCGACTTCGACCTGGCCAATGAAATTGTCGTCGTGCGCGACGGCGTGGAAGCGCTGGACTACGTGTATCGCCGGGGGCCATTTGCCGATCGGCCCGCCGGCAACCCGGTGGTGATCCTGCTCGATCTCAAGATGCCCCGGCTGGACGGCCGGCAAGTCTTGCGGCAACTCAAGGCCGACGAAGCCCTGCGCCTCATCCCGATCGTCACACTGACCTCGTCGCGCGAAAACTACGATCTGGAAGAGTGCTATCGGCTGGGCGTCAATGCCTATGTCGTGAAGCCGGTGCGCTTCACCGAATTTGTCGAAGTCGTCAAAAGCTTGGGCGTGTTCTGGGCGCTGATCAATGAACCGCCGCCGGGCAGTGTAAAAAAAGCGTAGCCCTATTGACAAGGAGCTCGCAATGAAGATCGAACAACTGATCGCGGCGTACAACGAGGCCGTGTATGACACCGATCGCGACAAGGCCCTGCAGATTATCCAGGCGGCCGTGAACGACGGTGTTTCCCCGGAAGAGATCGTCTTCGACGTGGTCGTCCCGGCCATCGAGCAGATGATCAAGTCCATCAGCGAGAACATGGATATGAATCTGGCCCAGCACTTCATGGCGTCGCAGATCGCCGCGGAAGTGACGAATGCGATGGTGCCCCGCTTCAAGTGCTCGCCGGACATCATCGGGCAGATCGTCATCGGCACCGCGCACGGCGATTTGCACTCGCTGGGCAAACAGATCGTTACCGGTTGTCTCAAAGCCCGCATGATCGAGTACATCGATCTGGGGGTGAATGTTCCGCCCGATCGGTTTGTCGACGAAGCCGTGGCGTCGCACGCCCAGGTCATCGGCATCTCGGCCATGATGGTTCACACCGCCCGCGGCGAGGACGGCTGTCTGAAAGTCCGGCAGATTCTGAAGGAGCGGGGACTTGAGGACGAGATCAAGATCGTGGTCGGCGGCGCGCCTTTCCGCTTCGATCATGATCTTTACAAGACCGTGCAGGCCGATGCCTGGGCTGAGGATGGCCTGACCGCCGGGAAAATCATCGGCGAACTCATCCGGGAGGTGCGGCGATGATTACGGGCATGGATCGGTTGACCGCGGCGCTGAACGGGGGGACGTCCGATCGGGTTCCGGTGTTCTGCAATCTGCTCGATCAGGGCGCGCCGGAACTCGGCATTTCGCTTGAAGAGTACTACACCAACGGCGAATGGGTGGCAGAAGCGCAACTCCGACTGCGTGAAAAGTACGGCTACGACAATGTCTGGAGCCTGTTCTACGTCGGCAAAGAGGCCGAATTGTTGGGCTGCCGCGAGATCATCTTTGCCCAGGACGGCCCGCCCAATGTAGCCGACTTTGTCATTAAGACGCCCGCCGATATTTACCGGCTGGAAATCCCCGACGATATTTTGACCTGTCCCAGGTTCGAGGAAGAACTGAAATGCCTGCGCCGGCTGCGGGCGGAGGTGGGCGGGCGCTATCCGATTTGCGCCTATATTACCGCAACCATGGCGCTGCCGGCTCTGTTGATGGGCATGGACAAATGGATGGAGCTGCTCTTCATGGGCGCGGCGGCTGACCGCGACGCACTGCTCGCCCGATGCCATGACTTTTTCGTGAAGGAAATGCGCGCCTACCGCGAGGCCGGGGCTGACGTGCTGATCTATTCCAATCCGTTTGGTTCCACCGACCTCGTCCCGATGAAATTCTTCATGGAGCGGTCCTTGCCCTGGATCGAAAAAGACATTGCGGCGGTGGGGACGCAGGGCGTGGTGTATTACTGCGGCATGGCCCGCTTCAACCGGGTGATCGACATCGTGCTTAAACGAACCGGGATCGGCGTGTACTACCTTAGCCCGCTCGACGACCTGGAACAAGGTAAACGCATCGTCGCGGGGCGCGGCCTGACCTGCGGGGTCATCAACGATATTCAGCTCATCGATTGGTCGCCGGCCGAGATCAGGCGAGAGGTGAAGCGGCTGATGACGGCGGGCGCGCCAGGCGGACGATTCCTGTTCGGCACCGGCGTCATGCCGTATGGTATTCCGGCTGACAACATCCGCGCCATGCTCCAGGCCGCGTATGAATTCGGCCAGTACGAGAATCTGGAGGCGCCATGCCTGAAATGACGACGCTGCCCACCACGGAACTCGCCAACCTTCAGGAGCGGGTCAAGCGGCTGGCCAACGACAAGTCGCACCTGCAGTTGATCATCCGCCTGATGAATCGGCTGAGCGCCGGGCCGGGTCTCGACAACACGGTCGAGAACATGCTGAGAAATATTGTAGATGTGATCGGCGGCGCCAATGTCAGCCTGTACTATGTGGTTGACCACGTCATGTTCTATGCAGATGTCTATGGCGAAAAGCGGCAACTTGACCGCGTGACCGACAGCCTGGTGAACAGGGTCATGGAGACGCGCGAGCCGATCGAGTACGAGCACGAGTTCGGCGATACCCGCATGCTGACGCCGGAGTTCTCAAAGGCTTATACCTGGATCGTCCCGCTGCTGGTGGGTTCCGACCTGGTCGGCGTCTTCAAGCTGGAGAGCCTGCACATCGCCATGCGCGAGTTGCATCAACAATTGCCGACCTTCTTCGCTTACGCGGCCCTGGTGCTCAAAAACGAAATCCAGGGACACACCCGACTCAAACAGGCCTACGATGATCTGGCCGGGGAAGTCAGGGTGCGCAAACAGGCAGAGGAGAATCTGCGGCTGGAGGTGGCCCTGCAACGCGAGCGGGCGTTGTTGAGCCGGATCACCGAAACCAGCCCGGTGGGAATCACGCTGGTGGATCGTGACGGGCAAGTGACGTTTGCCAATTCTCAATCTGAAACAGTGCTGGGCCTGACTAAAGACACCATCACACAGCGCACCTACAACGCGCCAGACTGGCACATCACCGCTTACGACGGCGGGCCTTTCCCCGACGATGAACTGCCGTTCCGGCGAGTGCTGTCCACCCGCCAGCCGGTCTACGATGTCCAACACGCGATCGTCTGGCCGGACGAGCGGCGTGTGCTGCTGTCGATCAACGGCGCGCCGCTTTTGAATGAAGCCGGGGAAGTTGAGAGCGTCGTCTGCACCATCGAAGATGTCACCGAACGTCGGCGCGCCGAGAGCGCCTTGCGAGATAGTGAAGAATCCTTCCGGCGGCTGGTCGAAGACTCCCCGGTGGGCATGGCGGTCTGGTCCGGCATTGACGACCGTGTCATCTTATTCAACAAACGCTTCATCGAACTGTTCGGATATACCCGTGAGGACATCCCCGACGCCGCCCACTGGTGGCCCCGGGCTTATCCTGATGAACACTATCGCGAGGCGATTGCGGCACAGTGGACGGCACACGTCGAACGCGCCATCAAAAACCAGAGCCGGGTCGAACCGATGGAGGCCACGGTTACCTGCAAGGATGGCAGTCTCCGTCACATCGAATTTCAGCCTTCGTCCATTGGCGACAAAAATCTGGTTACCTTCAACGACCTCACCGAACGCAAACAAGCCGAGGCGGTGTTGCGAGACAGTGAGCGCAGACTGGCGGAGGCTCAGCGGATAGCACACATCGGCTACTGGGAACGCGACCTCAAGGTCGGCCGCATTACTCTCTCGGATGAAGCCTGCCGCATTTTTGGTATGTCGCCGCAGGGGTTCCCCCTCAATCTGGAGCAGTGGCACCAACGCTGGCTGGAGCTGATTCACCCGGAGGATCAGCCGCGCACGCGCCAGGCCGCCGCTGATGCGCTGGGAGATGGTCCGCCGTACAACGTGGACTACCGCATTGTCCGACCCAACGACGAGGTCCGGTTCATCCACAGTGAAGCGAGTGTGAGGCGGGACGAGTCAGGCCGGCCTTCCTCCATGCTGGGTATGATGCAAGATATTACCGAGCGAAAACAAGTGGAGGAGGCGCTGCGCCGACTGAATCGCGAACTGCGCGCCATCAGCAACTGCAACCAGGTGCTGATGCGGGCCGTGGACGAGCGGACCCTGCTCAAGGACATTTGCCGCATTGTGTGTGACGAGGCTGGCTACCGCATGGCCTGGGTGGGCTGCGCCGAGCACGATGACGACAGGACCGTGCGCCCGGTCGCCTGGGCTGGAGTTGAGGAGGGGTACCTGGCGACTGCCAACATCACCTGGGCCGACACGGAACGCGGTCGTGGTCCGTCCGGTCAGGCTATCCGAAGTGGCGAAACTCACTCTATTCAAGATTTTGCAACGGATCCGCTGGCCGCACCCTGGCGCGAAAATGCTTTGCAGCGCGGTTATCGCTCCAGTATCGCCCTGCCCCTCAAGGAAGATAGTGCGACAACATTTGGCGCGCTCACCATCTATTCCACAGAGCCGAATGCCTTCACGCCAGACGAAATACGACTGCTGGAGGAACTGGCCGGCGATCTGGCGTTTGGCATCGCCGTCCTGCGCAATCGCGCCGAACGCCGGCGGGCAGAAGAAGCGCTGCGCGAGAACGAAGAGAAGTACCGCACCATCATCGAACAGTCGGCCGAGGGTGTGGCGCTGATCGACGAGACCGGCCGCATTATCGAATGGAATCAGGCCAACGAACGGATCACGGGTCTGAAGCGGGCTGAGGTCATCGGGCTGCCACTGTGGGAAATGACGATGCTCGCCATCACCCCTGACCGGGATACTGAGCAGCGCCGCGAGATCCTCAAAGCGGCTGTGCTGGAAGCCTTGCAAACCGGCCAATCTTATCTGTTCGCCGGGCCGGTTGAAGCCGAGTTTGTTCCGCGACCGGCTAAAGAGAAGCATTACCTCCACCAGACCATCTTCCCGATCAAAACGGCCAGCGGCTATCGCATTGCCTCTCTGACCCATGACATCACCGAACGTCGGCAGGCCGAGCAGAAGATCAGCCGGCTGGCCGCCATCGTGGAATCGTCCGAGGACGCCATCATCAGCAAAACGTTGGAGGGCATCATCACGAGTTGGAACAAGGGCGCGGAAACGATCTACGGCTATGCCGAAAGCGAGGCGCTTGGCAAGTCGATCACCCTCGTAGTCCCGCCGGGCAATGAAGCCGAGGTATTTCAGATGCTGGATCGGATCAGGGCCGGGGAACATGTCGCACACCATGAAACAGTGCGGCGCCGAAAAGACGGACAAATCATCCACATGTCCCTCGCCATTTCGCCTATCCAGGACCCGCAAGGCCCGGTGATTGCCGTGTCCACGATCGGCCGCGACATCACCCGGCGCAAGCAGGCAGAAGAAGCGTTACAGGCGCGAGAGAAACATTCACAGTCACTGCTGCGTCTTTCCAGGCATCTGGAACGCGCTCAGACGTACGGGCAAGTGCTGAATGCGGCGCTGGATGAAGTGAAAACCGCCATCGGTTATCAAAACCTCTGGGTTTATCTTCTTACCGACGATAACAAAGCCTTCAAAGCGTTGGTCGCCGGCGGACAAGTATCGGGAACGCTGATGTCGGAAGAAGGAGTCGCCACGCTGGTGATCGAGGGCGATCGCATGCTCGAAGAGATTGCTGCGGCGAGAGAGATCGTCGTCGTCGAAGACGCGCGGACAGACGAGCGGACGAACAAGGAGATCGTGGCGAGGCTGGGCAACCGCACGATCGTCAATGTCCCGATTCTCCTCTTCGACCGGCACCTGGGAACAGTTGGCCTGGGCACGTTTGGCACGGAAGGCGTGCGCGTCCCCACGCCGCTGGAACGAGACTATCTCAGCGCGATGGCCAGTCACATGGCGGTGTCGCTCGATCGCATCCACTTGCTCGATCGGCGTGCGCGAGCCGAAGAGGAACTGCGCGCGAGCGAAGAACGTTATCGGTTGCTGCACGAAAATACCGGCGTGGGCATTGGCTACTACACACCCGATGGCGAGGTCATCTCCTATAATCGTCTGGCGGCCAGCCATATGGGCGGCCAGCCTGAAGATTTCCAGGGTAAATCGATGTATGAGATATTTCCAAAGCTGGAAGCCGATTTCTATGTGGGCCGGCTAAGGCAGTGTCTCGTCGCGGATTCAACGCTTGAATTTGAGGATCACGTGAAACTGCCGGTAGGTGAAAAGTGGTTCCTGAGCATTTTCTCAAAAATCTGCGGCCTGCAGAACCAGGTGCTCGGTGTCCAGATCATCAGCCAGGATATCACCGTGCGCAAACAGATGGAGGAAGAATTGCGCTCGGCCGGGTTGTACGCGCGGAGCCTGATCGAAGCCAGCCTTGACCCGCTGGTGACCATCAGCCCGGCCGGCAAAATCACCGATGTGAACCGGGCGACCGAAGAAGTGACCGGCGTGCCGCGCGAACAACTCACTGGCGCTGATTTCTCCGATTATTTTACCGAACCTGACAGAGCCAGGGAAGGCTACCAGACGGCGCTGGCCGAAGGTCTGGTGCGAGACTTTCCGCTCACGATCCGGCACGTCTCCGGGCGCACAACGGATGTGTTGTACAACGCCGCCGTCTACAAGAACCAGGCCGGCGAATTGCAGGGCGTCTTCGCGGCGGCGCGTGACATTACCCGGAGCAAGCAGGCCGAGGCCGCCCTGCGGGAAAGCGAGCGGCGGTATCGTGACATCTTCGACAACGTCCTCGACGGCCTGTACCTGCTCGAGGTCACCGAGGATGGCCGTTTCCGAAATATCGAAGTCAATCCCGCCCTCGAACGAGTGACCGGCATACCTCGTTCCCAGTCCATCGGGAAGACTCAGGAGGAAACCGTCCCGGCAGAAGTCGCCCATCTGGTCAACACGAAGTATCGCCGTTGTGTCGAAGCGGGGCATCCCATCGAAGAGGAACTGGAATTGGATCTGCCGGCTGGACGGCAAATTTTTCATTCGACGCTCATCCCCGCGCGCGACGAAACCGGTCGCGTCTACCGCATTATTGGCATCTCCCGCGACATCACCGAGCGCAAACGCGCGGAAGAAGAAATCCGCCGGCTCAATCAGGAATTGGAGCAACGGGTCATTGAGCGTACAGCCCAATTAGAAGCGGCGAACAAAGAACTGGAAGCGTTTGCCTACTCGGTGTCGCACGATCTGCGTGCGCCGCTGCGCCACATCGACGGCTTTCTGGAACTGCTCCAGAAGCGGATCGCGGCCACGTTGGACGAACAGAGCCAGCACTACATGACCACGATCGCGAGTTCGGCCAAACGCATGGGCCAGTTAATTGACGATCTCCTGTCCTTCTCGCGCATGGGGCGTCACGACCTGGCCCGGCTGCCGGTGGATCTGAACAGCCTGGTGCAGGAGGTCATTCACGACTTCGAGCCGGAGACGCGCGGCCGAACCATCCAGTGGCGCATCGC
>JAUQXD010001003.1 GCA_030834835.1 Thermoflexales bacterium
CGCGCGATGTAAGTGTCGGTCGCCATCGGCAGATGGTGCGCATGGCGTTCGACGACGGACAGCGGCAGCAGGCACACCCCCTGGCTGGCCGCGACCGCCTGGGGGAAATCATCACTGGTCAGTTCTTCCCAGCGCATGGAAGACGCTCTCTTTCACAGGCAACCGATCAGGGCAAAATGATACCCAATTTTGCGCATTTGCACCGCGATTCTGGCGGGCAGATTTTTGAGCTTGCCAAGCATCCTTCTGGCGTGGTAATAATGTTCGCCCCGTTCTTTTATTGATCGTCGAGGCCTCATTATGCCACGTCAACATGTCTTCATCAGTTACCCCAGCAAAGAAAGCGCCTTTACGCACAAACTGAAAGCCGATCTTGAGAACGAGGGTGTCAGAACCTGGTTGGATAAGTCGCAAGATGGCATTCAGATCGGTGATGATTGGGTGGATACCCTGTCTGATGCGATTGATGACTCTTTCGCCATGATCGCCGTCTTTTGCCCGCACTACGTCGAATCGCAGTGGTGCCTGAACGAGCTGCGGCGCGCCCTCGCGAACAAGATCCCGGTCTTCCCGGTGCGGATTCGGCCCGTGCCCGCGCGCGACGTGCCTTTCGAGATGGGATCGTTGCAACACATCGGCTTCGAGAAGTGGCAGGAGCCGCGAGAATATGAAAAGCAGCTTGCGCGGCTCATGCAACAACTGCGCCAGCAGTTCCCGGAGCAGATCGGGATGCCCCTGCCCGCGGAGCAGCGCTACCTGAACAGTCTGATCACCGAGCTTGAGTCGAGCCAGACGGTTAATGTTTACCTCGCGCAGACGCTCGAAAGACAGGCATCCGCCACGATGCGCGAACGGCCGCGCCACTATCCGGAGCGCCCCTATCTTGTCGAGACGTGGATCGCCAGCAGCGAAGAAGACGATGAAACCGGGGCGTCGGCACAGCGACCGACCATCGAACTGCCGACGGCGGAGGATTTGCTGGCCTATGACCAGCGCTTTGTCATCCTGGGCGATGCCGGAACCGGCAAATCGACAGTACTGCGGCGGATTGCGCTGACGGCGGCGCGCCAGCGCCAAGCTGATCCCGATCGCGGGCTGCTGCCGGTAATGCTCGAACTCTCCGAATGGACGGACAGCTATCCAACGGTTGAATCGTTCTTGCGCACGGCACTGCCAGAAGGCACCTCGATTGACCGCGAAGATCTGCTCTGGTGTCTGGATGGGTTGAGCGAACTCGGCGAAGATGCGCCGCGCCGCGCGCTCGAACTGCGCCGCTGGCTGGCCGCCACTACCACCCCGCACAATCTGATCCTGACCTGCCGCCGCGACTACTATACGGACGCGCTTGACGTCGGCATCGAGAACGTCATCCAACTGACGCCGCTGAGCGATGCGCAGGTCGAGGCGTTCG
>JAUQXD010001004.1 GCA_030834835.1 Thermoflexales bacterium
ATTCACACATTGGGACAGACGTCGAGCGAGTAGTTCAGATTGATTATAGCCGCGTTCGCGTTGGCGTGCCGGGTGTAGGGGGACCGGGATAAGCCAGTCTGCGGCCAGGTGCTGCGTGTGCCAGCTCTGGGCTAACAAATCGCCCAGCGGCTCAGCCAATCCGGCCAGCCGCTCATACTTGAAGCGATGAATCGCGTGACGCACTTTGTCTTGAAAAATGACGACTGAGTGAATCGACTCAATTTGAAGTGGCTGCGCGCGGCATTTGGTGCACAGCCCGATCGTGTGAGGTTCCCCGCAACGATCGCAGGTGGGCGGGCAAACGTATTCCAGGCTGGCCTGACAGTTGTCACACCACAACGTGCCATCCGCCTGGCAACCGCCGCAGCGCGGCGGAAACAGCGCATCGATTAGCCTGTGCCAGGCCTGCTGTCCGGATCGGGCCAGCAGACTGCCATGACCTGCGGCTGAACGGATCATGTTGTCTCCGGCGCACCCGGTACGATCGGGGACATGCACCGATCGGGTTAAAAAGCGCCCGTCAGGTCGGTGGCCATCACTTGCAGGATCGCGGGGCCAAGCAACACCACCCAGATCGCGGGAAAGATCAGAAAGACCATCGGAAACAGCATCTTGACGGGTGCCTGGTGGGCTTTTTCCTCAGCGCGCTGGCGGCGGCGAACGCGCATTTGATCGGATTGAATGCGCAGCACTTTGGCAATACTGACACCCAGTTGTTCGGATTGAATGACGGCCGCGACAAAACTGGTGATGTCGCCTACATCCAGGCGCTGGGCAGCGTCACGCAGCGCTTCACGCCGGGTCTTGCCCAGACGAATCTCATGCAGCACCCGGCCGAAAGTTCGGCTGAGCTCATTATCCCATTTTTCGGACACTTTCTGCATGGCCTGATCGAAGCCCAACCCGGCTTCCACGCAGATCGTCAACAAATCCAGGGCATCGGGCAGCGCCTTGATGACGTTGGTTTTGCGGCTGCGAATCTTGCCGCCCAGCCACAGCCCGGGCAACACGAAGCCCAACACGGTAAACAGCGCCGTCATCCCCAACTGGGCAGCGGTATCGGATTTGGTGATGGTCAACAACAGGAAGATCAGGCCGCCCAGCACAACGGCGGCAATCGCGCGGATACCAAAGAACTCAGACGGCGTCCAGTTGTTGGGATTGCCCGCCAGATCGAGCTTGTGCCGCGTCGACTCCAACGTATTGGCCGGCGTGAAGCGTGTAATAAAGGAGGCTGCCCGCTGGACCGTTGGCGCCAGGATACGCTCGCGAAACGGCTGCGACAACTCGATTTCTTCCAGCGTGGCCGGCGTCTCGCGCATGCTATATTCAGCCAGGCGCGCTTGCAGAGAATCAGCCGGCTTGCGCGAGGTCAACCCGATGATAATCAGGATGACCAGCACTGCGCCGACCGCAATCGCAATAATCACTGGGACTGGCATAGTTATACCCCCGATCGAGCCGCTAAACTCGAAGCGCTACACTTCGATGTTGACGATGCGCTGGATCGCCAGAAAACCGGTTCCAATCATGAGCAGGCCGCACACCACCATGGCCCAACCGCAAAAGCCGCTGGTAAACAGGCGGGAGATGTACGGTTTATTGATGCAAAACAGCACCAGCGACAGGCCGATAGGCAGCAGACTGATGACGTAGCCGGAATACTTGCCCTGCGCGGTCAGCGTGTTGATCTCGCCTTTGATACGGACGCGTTCACGAATGGTAAAACTAATCACGTCCAAAATCTCGGCCAGGTTGCCGCCCACCTCACGCTGGACGTTAATGGCCGTCACGACCAGGTCAAGGTCATCGCTGTTGATGCGGCGCAACATATTGGCCAGCGCCTGCTCCACCGATACACCCAGCTGAACTTCTTGCACTACGCGCGCAAATTCGACCGAAATGGGTTTGGGCAATTCGCGCGACACCGCTTCCATCGCTTGCAGCACGCTGTAACCGGAACGCAGGCCGTTGACCATCAGGTTCAAAGCATCGCCCAACTGGTTGTTAAAGAGTTTCAGGCGCGCGCCCTGCCGGGACGACATGAACCAGCGTGGCGCAAACCAGCCGATCACCGCCGCCAGCAGCGCCAGCACGATAGTGTCAAACAGGAAATAGCCGACGACACCCGCCCCGACTGCGGCAATCAGCTGCAACGCCAGGAATTCACCGACGGTCAGCTTGAGATCGGCGCGCGCCAGGTGGGTGGACAAATCGACGGCAACTTTGCGGCCTTCCAAAGCCCGATTGAGCGTGTCGGCAATCGGCGTCGCCCGTTTCCGGCCGTCAGCAGTATCGACCACATCCATCTCGCCGGGACCCACCACCTGCTCCAGACGCTGCTGCACGTTGCCGCGACCGCGCAGTGACGAGATGATCCCAATGGCAAACAGCAGGATCGCCAGCCCGCCAATCACCAGTGCGATAGTTGTCGTCGGCATAGTCAGACCCATCCTCTCGACCTAATCTATCGTCCGTCCCCAACAATCGGGACACGTGCGCACCCACTGACCCCACAAGGGGTGTTGCAGTGCAATGTTACACCATTAAAAGCGGCCGCGTGAGCCGATGCCGAAGATATTGGGCGGCAGGCGGATCCCGGCGGATTCGATCTTTTCCATAAACTTGGGGCGCAGCCCCGTGGGCATCAACCGGCCGATGATCTTCCCACCCTCAATGCCGGTTTTCTCAAACGAGAAGATCTCCGACATGGTGATTATTTCACCTTCCATGCCCTGCACTTCGGAGATCGTCACAACCCGGCGCGAGCCGTCGCGCATACGCTCGATCTGCACAATGACATCGATGGCCGACGAGATTTGCTCGCGGATGGCGCGGTGTGGCAGTTCCATGCCCGCCATCAACACCATGGTTTCCATACGCGCCAGGGCGTCGCGCGGGGTATTCGCGTGCAGCGTCGTCAACGAGCCGTCGTGACCGGTGTTCATCGCCTGCAACATGTCCAGCGATTCAGCCCCGCGGCACTCACCCACGATGATGCGTTCCGGGCGCATACGCAACGAGTTGATCACGAGATCGCGAATGGAAACCTCGCCGCGCCCTTCGATGTTGGGCGGGCGCGACTCTAGCGTCACGACGTGTTCCTGCCGCAGTTGCAATTCAGCCGCATTCTCGATCGTCACAATGCGCTCATCGTCGGGAATGAAGCCGGACAGGATGTTCAACAGGGTGGTCTTGCCAGAGCCGGTACCACCCGACACCAGCATGTTCAAGCGCGCTTGAACACAGGCTTTCAAGAACTCGATCGCTTCAGCCGTAATCGAGCCGTATTGAATCAATTGTTCCACGGTCAGCGGGATTTTGAAGAATTTACGGATGGTGATCGTCGGGCCAACCAGCGAGATCGGAGGGATAACGGCGTTCACGCGGCTGCCGTCGGGCAAGCGCGCGTCCACGTACGGCTGGGCTTCGTCAATGCGGCGGCCCAGCGGCGCCACAATGCGGTCGATGATGCGCATCACGTGTTCGTTGCTCTCAAATTGCGCATTCGTCCGCTCGACCTTGCCCTTGCGCTCGATGTAGATGTTCTTCGGGCCATTGACCATGATTTCGGTAATGGTCTCGTCGGCCAGAAACGGCTCGATCGGGCCGAAACCCAGAATCTCGGCGACGATCTGCTCGAACAGGCGCTGGCGCTCCACCCGGCTCAGAATGATGTTTTCCTGCGCCAGAACTTCGTCATACAGGTTCTCGATCGTGCTGCGCACTTCCTCGGTCTTGCTGACGTCCAGTGACGGATCCATCTCGGCCAGCAGCTTGTTTTGCACGCGCGTTTTAAGGTCGAGATAGGCATCCCGCACCGGCGAGGTCGTCGTCGGCGCGCGCTTCAGCCGCATCTCCGCCAGTTTAGACTGATCCCCTCCCGTCGGCGGGCGGGCGCCTGCTGCGGTCGTACCCGGCACGGGTGATTGGCCCGGCTGTTGCTGGCTCTTCTCAATGCGTTTGAGCAATGACATACGGTACTCCCTTTAACGGAACAGACTGGTCTTCTTCTTGCCAGGCTCTTCAGCCCCGACCAGGTCGTCAGCCGATTTTTGGAATTCGGCCACGATTCGATCGGCCAGTTGTTGAAGCGCCACCGCCACCGGTTTTGTTTTAGAGTCCTGCATAAACGGCACGCCGCGATTGATCGAATTGAGTACGGTCACTTCATCCAGCGGTATCTGAGCGATCACGGCATGCTTGATATTGTCTTCGATCATCTGCGCCGTGATGCCGGTGCGCCGATCGATCTTGTTGACCGCCAGCATGATCTTGTTGGGTGGATAGTTGAGCGCGTCCGTAATCTCAAAGAACAGCTTGGCGTTCTTGATGGCCGGGATGTCGGGCGTAGCCACCAGCACGATCCGATCGGCCAGATCGAGCGCGGTCAGCACCATGTCGTTGATCACCGTCGCTGTGTCAACGACCACAAAATCGTAGCCGGAGCGCACCTCCTCAAGAATGCGCTTCAGGTGATCGGGCTGCAGCAGGTCGGCCATTTCTGGCCGCGGCGGCGCCAGAACAACTTTGACCCCGGACGTGTGCGACAGGGTAATTGTATCGATCGAATCGGGATCAAGATCACTGATCGTCTCGACCAGATCCGTAATGTTTCGGCCGGGCGGCAGATTCAGCAGCACACTTACATCGCCGAACTGCAGGCTGCCATCAATCAGCAGGACAGAGGCGTCGGGGCGCTGCCGCAACGCGACGGCAAGGTTCACGGCGATCGTCGTCACGCCAATGCCACCTTTTGGTCCGAACACCACGATAATCGAACCGTCGCGCTTAAAATGCGGAGCGGCGACAGGGGGACCCCCACGACCAGCCTGGGTATGCGCGGCCACCGGTGCGCTTACCGGCAGGTTGGCCGCCCGCGACTGCCCCATGCGGTGTACACGCCGGATGGTCGATACCAGATCCTCACCGGTGAAAGGCTTGGTCAGAAAATCACGCGCACCGGCCAGCATCGAGCGGCGCAGATAATCGGCCTCGCTTTGCACCGACATCATGATCACCTGCGCCAGCGTCGATTCACGCATGATGGTTTCAACTGCCGTGATACCGTCCATATCAGGCATGTTGATGTCCATCATGATGATGTGCGGCTTCAGATCGCGCGCCAGCTGAATCGCCTCGCGACCGGTGCCGGCGACACCCACGACCTCGATGTCGCCTTCAAAGGCCAGCAGCTTCCGCACGTTTTCGCGGGTTTCGGGAATGTCGTCGACGATCAGGATACGGATCTTTTCCGAGCCAGGAGCCATAGCCGGTCTGTGCCTTTAAGATAGTTTAGCGTGCGGGTCTTCGCAGCAGCGGGCCAATTACTGGCCAGGCTGAGGCCCGCTGTCATTTGGGTTGATGATGGTATTGACCTTCGGCGGGATAGTGACGTTGAAATTGGTCAGAATATACTGATACGACACCGTGTCTGTCGAGACTGGCGCGCTGTCGGTCGCGCCGCGCAGGGCCAGACGCATAACAACACCCGATTCTTTCAGCCACTCCAAAATCAACGCCTGCTGTGGATCGACCAACAGAATCAGCATCTCGGGTCGCGGCGGCGTCGGGGTCGCAGTGCCGCCTGGCGCAGGCGGCGGTTGTGCCACCTGTTGCTCGGGGTTCAGCGTTGGCGTGGGCCGCTGATACAGTCCCAGCGCTGGCCATTCGCCCACATGCAGCACTTCGATGTTTTGCAGGGTCAGCTGAGACAGAAGACGCGGCTCTACAGATGCGCTCTTGGTGTCCGCCAGAACCTGCGCCGCCGCCGCCTCGGGCGGAATACCGGCTGCAATCAACTCATCGACCAATTCGCGATTGAAGGGCACGATGGGATACTGGCCCTCCTGATTGACATCCAGAATCGAAAAGGTCATGAGCATGTCAACCCGATCACCTGAGCCGACCGCATAACCGACACTGGACATTCGATCGATCGGGAAGGCCACCGCGCGCTTCTCCGGCGGGATAAACAGCGACGCTTCGTTGCCAATCGCCGTCAGCTGCTCCAGATCAACCGTGACCATGCTCTGGAGAACAGGCTGTCCCCGCAGAATGTCCGTGCGGGCGCGCTTACCCAACACATCTTCAGGCTTCAGGATCGTCAAGTCAGCCGGCGGCAAACTGTCATCCGGCCACTTGCCCAGTGAAATGGCATCGTCACCGATGATGGTGCCACGGGGAATATCCTGAGCAGCAACGACAATTTGTGTGGTGGGGGCCTCCGGCACCGGCGTTGGCGGAGTATCAACCGGTTGGGGTTGCTGCTGTTGCGGCAGTAAGACCAGCACGGCCACAGCCCCTAACAACAAAACGATTCCCAACAGGATAAACGTGCGGCTGCGGTTCATAACCTTCTCTCCTCACGAAAAGTGTTGGAGCCGGACAGTGTGCAGATTGAGAACGACCACCGCCGGTGAGCAACTGAGATACGTCATGAAAATGACTATACCATCAAACCAACCGCGATCAAATCCGACCATAGTACGGGAGTGAATGTGCGACATTACAATCCAACTGTACGCCCTACATAAGACGCACGCTGCGTCTACTGCCTAGATTTGGTTCAAGTCATTGTAGCAGAATTGCCCGGTCAAGGCAACTGAAGCGACCGCTCGTCAAACAGTAAAGCCCTCCGAAAAATGGAGGGCTTTACTGAATTCACCAGGTAAATTGAACGACGGTCACTAGACGTTAGCGTAGATGTTCGAGAACACATTACCGATTGCCGGTCCAAGCAGAGCCAAAATAACGATCACGACGATGGCCACCAATACAAGAATCAACGCATATTCAACCAAGCCCTGCCCCTCTTCACGCGGTAGATACAACATGTCTGTCACCCCCTTTCTTTTTATGAATTCATTCTTTAGAAGTTACTGCACCTACTATAGCACTGTGCCAGATCTGAAACAATAGGACTATGGTCACAATTCAAAAATCTACGTTTGCTACGCGGCTCTAACCGGCGCAGGTTGGGTTTACGCACCGATCGGCATTTGCACCGTCACCTTGGTGCCGCGCCCCACGGCGCTCTCAACGCGAAAATCGCCGCCCAGCATGGCCAGCCGCTCGCGCAGCGTGCCCAGACCGATACCTTTAGGCTGTGGGACATTGAGGACTTCAGCCACATTGAAGCCGCTACCGTTGTCTTCAACCACCACATGCGCCAGGTCATCCCCCAGATCCAGCATCACCTGCACGCGCGTGGCGTGGGCGTGGGTGCGAACATTCGCCAACAACTCTTGAATAACCCGGAAGATAACGACTTCTTTGTAAGGCGTAAACCGCCGCTCACTGCCGGTGACGGTTAGTACCGCCGGTACGCTGCTCTTTTCGTTGAAGTTGTCCACGTAGCGCCGCAATGTCGGCACCAGCCCCAGATCGTCCAGCATCATGGGGCGCAGGTCAAACATGTAGTCGCGCACCTTCTGGAAGGTGGTGGTCACGGCGGTCTTCAATTCGCCCAGTTCGGCTCGCGCCCGGGTCGTGTCCGAATCAAACACGCGCTCGCAAATTTCGGCCTGCAGAATCAGATTGGTCAACGACTGAGCCGGGCCGTCATGCAACTGGCGCACCAACCGCTGCCGTTCCTGTTCCTGCGCCTCGATCACACGCACGATCGAGGGCTGGCTGTTGCTCTCGGCGTCCGGAGCGGCGGCGGCCCCCGCCTTATCGGGCGCTTTTTGCACCAGGTCGGCAATGCGTCGCAAATGCGTCACGTAGCGGCCAATGTTCGTCTGATCGCTCTGGAGTTTTTCCAGCTGGCCGCGCATCATGAACAGCCGCTTCTGCGCGTCCATGGCATTGGTATAAGCCGCCTGCAGGTCGCCGCGCGGAACAGTATCCAGGGCCACTTCCAGTTGCTTGAGATGCCCGGTAGCCTGGGCATTACGCTGAGCCAGCCGCTCTACTTCCGCGCTCGTTTGCTGGATCAACACATCGATTTCTTTGAGCTCTTTCTGGGCCTGGTCCAGTTCGCCTCGCGCGTCCTCCTCTAACTGCTGAGTGGGTGACAGCGTCGAACTGGGCGTCGGCATCTTCTTGGGAGGGTTTGCCACGCGCGTTTCTCCTGCACACAAATTATGGGGTGTCGTCTTTGCCGGGTGTGGTCTGCGTATCTTGCAGGCGCACCCATCCATGCCGAAGGGCATAAATGGCGGCCTGCGTGCGATCTTCAACGTCGAGTTTGCGGAGGATGGAGGTCATATGATTCTTGACCGTCTGGTGACTGATGCCCAGCTTATGCGCGATGAGCTTGTTGCTCAGGCCGCGCGTAATATACTGCACAATTTCCATCTCGCGCGGCGACAGCGGCACAAACGCTTCCTGCAATTCATCGCCAAACGTCGGCGCATACCGCTCGCTGGCCCTGATCACCCAGGGCGCGACTTCTTCTTCCTCCATGACTTTGCTGCCCATCACATACTTGCCTGCCACAATGTCGCGCACCGCCGCCAGAATGCGCTGGGGGCTGATGTCTTTTGAGAAGAAGCCGCGCGCGCCGGCGCGCACAGCATGAAACAACTGCTCTTCGTCGTCGTAGGCGGTCAGGATCAAAGTGTAAGCGCCGGGCACTTCGCGCCGCAAGCGCTGCGCCACCTGCAAGCCGTTCAAGCCGGGCAAATTGACGTCAGTGATCACCACCTGCGGCTTAAGCTGCGCGGCTAATTGCAGCGCCAGCTCACCGTCTGGCGCTTCAGCGACCACCTCGATCCCCTCATCGAGCGACAAACTGTCCCGCAGGCCCTGACGAAAGATCTGATGATCGTCTACGATCAAGATCGTGATTTTGGACACACCACACCTGTATCAGCCTGATTATTTCGCACTGCGGCTAGTATATCATAAACCGCGAAGGCAAGACA
Source organism: Thermoflexales bacterium (assembly GCA_030834835.1). Lineage (GTDB taxonomy): Bacteria > Chloroflexota > Anaerolineae > Fen-1058 > Fen-1058 > JAGOBP01. Next base: position 8,892 of record JAUQXD010001004.1, read on the forward strand.
AGCCCTACGGCCATCGAATCTTGTAAACCGCCAGATGTTCCGGGCTGGCGGCCGCTTGCCCGACAAACACCGGCGTCAAGCCTGGCGCACGCACGAGCTGCGGATACCAGTCCGGAAACGTCACAAGGTATTGAGCGCCCCGCGCTTGCAGCCAGGCCAACAGCTGCGTTTCGTCCCGGATAAAGGGGATGACTTCCGGCGAGATCAACCCGGCCATATCCAATAACGGGCGGCGCGCAAAGTACCCGATCGCGCCGATGTCGTGCGCGGCGATGATGGCCGCCGGCGGTGTGTTCGCATCCAGCCACCGCGCGACAGCCACCATTTCATCGTCAATGATCGACACGTCGGTAGCGTAAGTGAGGGCGCCGATCGGCACGTAGCCGATCACAATCACCCCGATCGAGATCACCCACACCCGATTGAGCACGCGGCCCCAACGGCTCAGGCGGGCGGCCCACGCCTGCGCCACACCAGCCACGCCATAGATCGCCAGCACCGGAATAATCGGGATGAGATACCGCCCGTGCTGATAGTGCACCGGCAGGCGCAGCGCGTACACAGCCACATGCGCCGCAATCCAGAACAACGGCAGCCAACTCGGCCAGTCAACTTCGCTAAACCGCACGGTACGGCGACGCATAAGCCAGATCAACAGGCCAGGCATCAACAAGAACAGTCCGCCGGCCAATGGCGCGATGAGAAGTTGCCCGATGGCCTCTAGCCAGATGGACACACTGCTCGTCAACACCGCGTATTCGTTTTGCTTCGCGTAAAAAGTGTTGGGAAACAGCGTGCCGCCTGCCTGCCAGTTAAACCATAGTCCGGGCGACAGTGTGATGAGTAATGCGATCACAAGATGG
>JAUQXD010001005.1 GCA_030834835.1 Thermoflexales bacterium
GGTCCAAATTGACCAGCCACGAGTATGCCGATCGTTACCTGGCTGATCACCTCGATCAGGCTCAAATGCAACCCACCGCGCCTCTGCTCAGCGGTTGACCTGCTGGCAACTACGCCTCACCAGGACATCGCAAGCCAAATCCGTTCTGCCGCGGACGAAAAAGATGATCCCGCCGATGAAGCTTGCAGTCCGGCACTGTACAGTCTGTTTAACGGCCAGATTGGAGTGTCATTAGTCGAGCCATCATCTTCTCCTGATCCAGACTTCTACGAACGGGACCGTTATTTGACTTCGCGGGATGTTGGGCGTAAGATGCGACCACCGCTGATTCCTGGCGTTGATCCGGCATCCGCGCCCAACGATAACGATCTCACCATTTCGATCACGGGTACGGACTTCACCGCTGAATTCTCGGATCCGATTGTTCTCGCTGCCCCGATCGTTTCTCTCGGCGACAACGTGCTTGCCGATGTTGGCCGGATCAATTCCACATTGATAACGGCCACGGTGCCGTGGAATTTGAAGCCCGACGCATATCAGGTGTATTGATCGATGGCCTGAAGGACCTCGCAGGAGGCAGCTATGATCAACCGCGTGCACCAGTCCAACGCACCCGTCCAGAACGACGTTGACCTTAAGGCCGTCTCGTTCGAATGGCGCACCCGGGCGCTAACGATCGTGCTGCTGGTCATTGCCGTGACCGGCTTGCCGGCCTATCTTCTCCCAATAGCGAATGCACTACAAACCGGGCAACTGCCGCCTCTGCTCTGGATCTACCTGGGAGTTTATCTGGCCATCATCGGTTTGACGGGCTGGCCCCGGCTCGGTTTTCACGTCAGAGCGTGGGGGCTGATTCTGGTCGCCTACACCAACGCCGTCGCCAGCTTTGCACGCCTGGGTATGGCGGGCAGCGGCCGTCTCTATCTGATCACAGTTCCGATCCTGGCGACGATTATCATCGGCGCGCGCGCCGGTTTTCTCACGGCGGCGCTCAGTCTGGTAATCTACGCGGCGTTCGCGCTCCTGGCGCAGGTGGGCGTGCTGGCGAATTGGCTCACTGTGCAGACCAATCCGGTGAGCTTCGCCTTCTGGCTTGAAGCGGGGGCAGCGTTGGCCGTGTTCCTGATCACGGTCGTTGGTTTGCTGGAGCAATTCCAGCAGTTACAGGTGCGCACGCTGGCGGCGAAACAACAGGCCAGCCTCGAGCGCCAGCAAGCCGCCGCGCAGTTGGTCGAAGCCTATCAAACCCTGGAACAACGCGTGACCGAACGCACTCAGGAACTTGCTGCACTGAACGCGATTGCCGCTGTTGTCAGCCGCTCGCTCGATTTGCAGGAAGTCATGCGCGCTGCGTTGGATCAGACCTTGCAGGTCGTCGGCATGGACGGAGGCATCGCGTATCAACTCGACGACGCGACCCAGACATTGGTTTTGATGGCCCAGCAGGGGCTATCGGAGTCGTTCGCGCAGCGCATGAGCCATCTGCCCCTGCAACGGGCGCTGGCCGGCCAGCGGGTGGACGTGACGCAGCCGATCGTTTTTCACGTAGCCCGCGATTATCCTGATGGTGATCTGAAAGATGTGATCCTGAGTGAGGGCCTGCAATTGGTCGTCGGCGTGCCGCTGGTCGCCAAAGATCGGCTCGTCGGCGGACTGGTCATCAGCACTCGCACGCCGCGCTCGTTGACGCCGGATGAATCAGCGCTGCTGTCGGCGGTGGGTCAGCAAGTCGGCATCGCAGTCGAGAACGCACGTTTGTATGAGCAAGCCGAACAGGTGGCGGCGGTCGCCGAGCGCAGCCGCCTGGCGCGCGAACTGCACGATTCGGTGACGCAATCACTCTACAGCATAACGATGTATGCCGAGGCCGCGGCGCGGTTGCTGACGATGGGCAAGCCGATCGAGGGCGCCGCGCACCTGCGCGAGTTGCGCGACACCGCACAGGAAGCCTTGCGCGAAATGCGGCTGCTCATCTTCGAACTGCGCCCGTTCGCTTTGGAGCAGAACGGTTTGATGGCGGCTTTGCAAACGCGGCTGGATGCGGTCGAGGTCCGCGGCGGCGCGCAGGTGGAGTTGCAGGTCGAGGGCCAGGAACATCTGCCGCGCCTGGTGCAAGAGGAGCTATATCATATTGCGCAGGAAGCGCTGAACAATGTGCTTAAGCACGCGAAGGCGCAGCACGTGCGCATCCAGGTGCGGTTTCAAGATGATCGGACATGCCTGGAAGTCTGTGACGACGGCCTGGGCTTTGATGCCGCCCGGATCACCGCGACCGGCGGTCTGGGGCTGCGCGGCATGCGCGAACGCGCCCAACGCATCGGCGCGGCGTTAAACATCGAGAGCACGCCCAACCAGGGGACGCGGGTGTCTATTCAAGTGCCCACCCTGGCGCATGGCAATGGAGCGACGACATGACGACCATTCGAGTGTTGCTGGCCGACGATCATGCCATTGTCCGCAAAGGCATCCGGGCTTTGCTGGCAACTGAGGAAGACATCGAAGTGATCGGCGAGGCCGCCGACGGCGCTGAAGCGATCGAACTGGCGCGGGCGCTCCAACCCGACGTAGTCCTGATGGACCTGATGATGCCCAAAGTGGACGGCATCGAGGCGACCCGCCAGATCACCACTGGCCAATCGGGCGCGCACATCCTGGTGCTGACCAGCTTTGCCGCCGATGATAAAGTCTTTC
>JAUQXD010001006.1 GCA_030834835.1 Thermoflexales bacterium
CGGCACTTTGATGGCAAACGCGATCACGAACGCCCAGAACGCGATGTCCTTGACGGTCGCCAACGGTACGCCCAATACTAACGCCCCGGAGAACGTCGGCCATGTGGCGGCGATTTCGGGGATGCTGTACGTGCCCAACGCGGCCCAGATCAACTGAATCGACAGCAACAACCCGACCGAGCCCGCCATCGTATAGATGAAGAACTTGAACGACGCATACTGGCGATTGGCGCTGCCCCACTGATTGATGAGGAAGTACATCGGGACCAGACCGATCTCCCAAAAGATGAAGAAGATGATCAGGTCCAGCGACATGAACACACCCATCAGGCCGGTTTCCAGCAGCAGAAACAACATCATGAACAGCGGCACGCGCTCTTTGATGCGGAACGAAATCAGCACACCCAGCGGCGTCAGGATGCCCGTCAACAGCACCATTGCGAGGCTGATGCCGTCCACGCCCAGATGGAAGTTACTGTTGATTTGAACCAGCCACGGGATGCTGAAGTTAAACTTATAACCGCCCTCAGCCAGGGCCGCCGGGTACATCACCCACAACCCGATCGTGAGTGCGGCGACGATCAGGCTGAAGATCAGCGCGCTCCACTTCGCCCCGTCGTCACCGGCGAACTTGCCGATCACGATCACCAGCAGGCTGAAGACCAGCGGCAGAAACGGGATGAGCGGGAGAATGACTAGATTCAGATCCATGGACAATTCCCTCAGCCGTGTTGCGTGGTGCGTGTTCCGTTACACGTCACGCACACGCAGCACGCATCACGAGAAGAGTGTTATATACAGCGCGACCAACAGCACCACGCTCACCAGCGCCAGCAGCAAATAGTTCTGCACGCGACCCGTTTGAATCTCGCGCAGCCAGCGGCCAAAACCCTTGACACTCTCGGCCAGTTGATCGGCGCCGCCGTTTACCACGGCCGTATCGAAGTTGCGGAAGGCGTTCGCCAGCCCGACTGTGCCCCGGCCGATGCCGTGCAGCACGCCGTCAATGCCCTGCCTGTCGAACACATCGCCCATCCAAGCCGAGAAGCGCTGCACCGGCTGGACGAACGTAATCTGGTAGATTTCATCCACAAAATACTTGTTCTTCAGCATGAACCACAGCCCGCCCAATCGCGCGGCCAGCGGATCGGGCTGACCGGCAGTCAGCGGCTTGCGGCCATACATTAGCCAGCCCAGCAACAGGCCGCCCGGCGCGACGATCAACGAAACGATCAGCGGGAAGGGATTGAAAGCCAGCGGCTCAAAGTGAATGACTTCTTCCACCGTCGGCGCGAGGAAATGCTCAAACGGCGAAACAGGATCAGCGTGGAATGGACCATTAACCCATAAACCTGCAACTGGAAAATCACTCTTGATCCCGACGAAGCCCGCGCTGATGGCAAACACCGCGAGGATCACCAACGGCAGCAGCATCGTCCAATGTGATTCATGCGCGTGCTCGGCGGCGGCCGTGCGCGGCTTGCCCAGGAACGTCAGGCTGATTTGTCGCATCGTATAGAAGGCCGTCAGGAATGCCGACAACGCCAGCACCCAGAACACAATCGGCGCATGTTTGAACGCATCCGCCAGAATCTCGTCCTTCGACCAGAAACCGGCCGTGATCAATGGGAAGCCCGATAGCGCCAGGCCGCCGATAATAAACGTCAACGCCGTCACCGGCATCTTCTTGCGCAGGCCGCCCATGTTGAACATGTCCTGCGGATCCATCTTCGGCTCACGCGCGGTCGGATCGTCGTGACCATGATCATCATGTTCTGCGTGAACAGGTGCATGCCCATGCTCATCGCCGTGGCCATGTGAGGTTTCATGCAGGCCGTGCTCGACGCCGTGAATAACCGAACCGCTGCCCATGAACAACAATGCCTTGAAGAAGGCGTGTGTAATCAAGTGGAAAGCCGCCGCCACATACGCGCCGATACCCAGCGCGGCGATCATGTAGCCCAGCTGCGAAATCGTCGAATAGGCCAGCACCTTCTTCACGTCGTTCTGCGACACCGCAATCGTCGAGGCGAAGAGGGCCGTAAACGCGCCGATCACCGCCATCGGCACAAACTCGGGCGCGTGGCCTTCGTGCGCCGTGCCAGCCAGAAGCGGGAACATACGGATGACCATGTACACACCGGCGCTGACCATGGCCGCAGCGTGAATCATCGCCGAGACGGGCGTGGGGCCTTCCATTGCATCGGGCAGCCAGGTGTGCAGCGGGAACTGCGCGCTCTTGCCGATGGTGCCGATGAACAACAGCATGAAGATCACTTGCGCGGCCGGAATGCCCAGGAACAACACCTGCGCCAGTTCATGCGTTGTTTCTGCCGAGAAAATCTCGTGGAACGACAGCGAGCCAGTCTGGCTATACAGGAAGGCGATGCCCATCAACATGAAGACATCGGCCACGCGCGTCGTCATGAATGCCTTGACACCCGCCTGGCGCGGCGTGATCTTGTTGGCGTCGGGATACGTGCGTGCGTACCAGAAACCGATCAGCAGGTACGAGCACAAGCCCATGATCTCCCACCCGATGAAGATCATCAGGACGTTATCGGCCACAACCAGCGTCAACATGCCTGCCGCAAACAACGAGAGGAAGCCAAAGAACCGCGAATACAACGGTTCGCTGCCGTTATGGGGCGGATAACCCGGCTCGTCGTGCGCGTCACGCGGCTTCTGACCGTTGCTGTAGCCTGTGCTGTAAATGAAGATCATCAACACCGCGATCGGCACCATGAACAGCATGATGGCCGTCAGCGGATCGACGCGCACGCCCATCGTCAGCGGTTCATTTGCCGTGGGCAGCCACGCAAAACTGTTCGCGATGGGATGCTCGGCCAGGTGCGTACCGTCGCCGATGACGCTCCAGAACACGATCTGCGCCAGCACGAACGAGCCTACCACCGACCCGATCGCGATGGTGTGGCTCAATCGGTTGCGCCCGCGCGCGAACAGGAAGATCAGGAAAAACGAGGCCAGCGGCAGCGCCGGAATCAGCCAGACCAGGGGAACTAAGGTTTCTTCAGTCATAAATCAAAGTCCCATACGTGATGAGTGATAAGTGACGAGTGATGAGTGATCTTTTCACTCGTTACTCGTCACTCGTCAGGGTTGCCTACCACCGCAGCAGATCAATCTTCTCCGCATCGATCGAGCGCCGATCGCGGTACACGCTGATAATCAGCGCCAACCCGACCACCGCTTCCGCCGCCGCCACCACCAGCACGAACAGCGCAAATACCTGGCCGGTCGTCGAATCCGGCGACAAATACCGCCAGAACGCCACCAGGTTGATGTTAACGGCGTTCAGCATCAACTCGACGCCCATCAAAATCCCGACTGAGTTGCGGCGAGCCAGCACGCCATAAATGCCGATGCAGAACAGCGCCGCCGCCACGATCAAATACCAGCTGAGTGGAACCATGCGTTAGTCCTCCCCCGCCGTCTTCTCGCGTACACGCGAACGCTCCCGCGCGATGTAGATCGCGCCGACCAGTGCGGCCAGCAGCAACACCGACGCCACCTCAAACGGCAGCACATACTCGTTGACCAGCGACTCACCCAGTTTCTTCGTCAGGTCCGCCGGTACAGCTGCATCGGTCGTCGCATAATTAAAGCCGGGCAGCACGCGCAGCAGGATGAACAACAACGCGCCG
>JAUQXD010001007.1 GCA_030834835.1 Thermoflexales bacterium
CACTGATTGCCCTGCGGTACGATGACCCACGCATGATAGGCGCGGATACCAAACGCCATCGCATCCCACTCCAGATGGAACGGCGGCTCGATGCGGCGCACGGTGCTGTGTACGGGCGCATGGAATGTCGTCCATGAAAACGATGTGCCCGACCTTAGTTCCGTATCGGTCGCCGCATCGAATTTGAAACGACTGCAATTGGCATACCACGTCGGCCACAATGCGGCGCGACACAACCACGCGAAGCACACTTCGGCTTTCGCCGGAATGATCATTTCATTGTGCGCGTGCACGTAAGCGCAACCAGTTTCAAGATCACTCGGCCACGCGATGTCAGGAGTATTCACGCTGTGAGGCCCAGTTGTTTCAATACGCGCCGCGCGTCCAGTCGGCCCAGTTCGAGCAGCTGACGCGATCGGGTGGGTTGAAAATCGCCGAAGAGTCCATCGAGCCGTTCTTGCGGCAAGATTGGAATGATCTCGACGATGGCACGCTCAATCGGAAACGCGGCGGCTTGATAGATGCGATCGACCTCTGCCAACAATTCTGATCGCAAAGATGAATCTTCGATCAACTCACCAATTGATTGATCTACGGCCGCCCGATCGGCCCGCCATGCCCGCACGAAGTCACTCACATCGTTGGCCTGTTCGATGCTGGTGGGCGTCTCGCTGAACTGATTCCATTCCAACGCCGTCATCAAGATCTTCATGGCGTTGCCCGCAACTTCTTTCAGTGGCGATTGCGGCGCGTGCCCGACAAAGAACACGCGCTCGACGCCGGTGTTCAGGATCAAGTCTTCTAATGGGCTGCCATTCAATGTAGCCGCATCGACCCACTGCGTGCCGTCGTGATCGATGGCGGGAAAGAGCACGGGCACGGCCATCGCCAGATGCACAGCCGTTTCCAACGACAGGGCTTTGCCGGGATATTCCCAGATTTCTTCCTGCCCGGTCGTGAGCCGAACCGCATGCAGTCGCCATCGCACGCCGGGACGCAGTCGCTGTTCAACGATGTGCCCATCGATGGCGGTGTGATGCACGGGGCGATTGTCCATCAGGCTGGGCGACCAGAGCAATGCGCCCTTGAGCGCCGCGCGCCAGTTGACCTCGGCCCAGTCCTTGTTTTCAAGCCTTTCCCAGATGGCAACCAATTCGTCGATGGCATTCATCGCGGCGTAACCGGCGGGCAAGGCCGCACCCGAACACGACGCGATCACGTCAAACGTAATACCGCCTTCGTTCATCAATGCTTGAACTGCGCCCGTGACATACGGGCTTAACGATACGGGCGCGGGCAGGAACAAGCCGGTCTTCATGCCAGCGCTCCCGCATCGTGATAGCCCAATTGCTGCGCGGCGTCGATCTCGTCGCGGCGAAAGCGGCACGTTGAGGTGGCAATCAATTTTGATGGCGTCAGCGCGTGCACGCTCGGGGCGTGTGATTTCATTGGGAACGAGGATTGATCGAACACGCGCGTGAGACGTTCGCGCAGTCGCTCGCGCAAAACCGGATCCGCGATCGCGCCCGCCACCCGATCGGGCAGCTGCGCCCGCACGTGCTGATGCGCCGCGGCGGCCGCGCTGAGTTGACGCGCTTCGCGCAAGCCGCGCCACACATCGTGTGCCTGATTGAGCTGCAAACCGCGCGCGGCGACGGCCCGCCAATGCGAGTAACGTTGACGTGGGGCTTGCGCAAAAACTGTTTCGGTGGCGGACGTAGCGATGGCCCACACTTCGTCAGCCGCGCCTTCACGCACGATTTGCCGCAGCATGAAACTGTTGATGTACGACGCATCCGTCCA
>JAUQXD010000102.1 GCA_030834835.1 Thermoflexales bacterium
GGACAGTATCCGCATTTTCAGTTGAACATCTACCACTCACTTACCGCTGAGGAGTTACATGGACTCAACCTGTCATGTCGAGCCGCTCCAAAAAATCGCTACCCGTGAAGAACAACAATCCACAACCTTGATCCGACTGAGTGTGCAAGGTCTGGGCTGCCCCAATTGCGCGGCCCGTGTGCGAAACAGTTTGCTTGCACTGAAGGGCGTTACGGAAGCCGAGGTAGATCACCTCACGGGCACAGCCGACGTGGAATTCAATCCCAGTCTGGTGACTATTCCGGCATTGTGCGAGGCCGTAGCGCGGGCCGGTAACGATGGACGCCATCGGTATCGTGCCTTCAGCCTGTCGAATGTTGATCCACTGTCACTTGAGCCGAAGTTGACCCAACATTCAGGGTGAAAACGATGAGTAAACCTACCAAACTTGCCAGTGCCAAATCCAGAAACAGCAGCGGGGGAATACCGTTTGTCGTCTTTGTCGGCGTCTTCGGCCTTGGCCTTCTCGGTTACGTCTTTAGCCAGGTCGTTACGGCGGCAGAAGCCCACCCGTCACACTGGCTGGTCGCGCTTGTCGGCGCGATTCTCGGTGGCGTGCTCGGCTGGCTGTGGTATCGCTGGCGCGGGGACATCATTTGATCGGCCATGGCTGAAAACACTCGGAATCTACCCCGGCTGGGCACGGCTGAACCTGCTCCGGCGCGGCTCGCACGTTTCCTCAGTCAAGCCTTTCCGCTTACCTGGGAAACAGCACTCATCGGGCTAATCCTGATGACCACACTTATCACACGCCTGTGGAACCTGGATGCGCGCGTGATGAGCCACGACGAAAGCCTGCACGTCTTTTATGCCTGGCAGCTCGCCATCGGCAAAGGCTTTGCGCACAACCCGATGATGCACGGGCCGTTCCTGTTCGAGAGCACGGCGCTGATGAATGTCCTCTTCGGGGCGAGTGACTTCACGTCGCGGCTGGTATCAGCTATTTTGGGGATGTTCGTGGTGGTGGTTGTGCCACAACTGCTGAAGCCCTGGCTGGGCCGTACGGGCGTGCTGATCACCTCGGCACTGTTCCTGATCTCACCCTACATTCTCTACTACTCACGGTACATTCGCCACGATATTCAAGTCATCGCCTGGATGCTGTTGGCTGTAGTCGCCATCTTCCGCTATCTGAATGATCGTCGTGATCGACATCTCTTCCTGCTTGCTGCCGCCGTCGCGTTGATGTTCGCAACGATGGAGACAGCCTTTATTTACCTGGCAATCTTTGCCAGCTTTCTCGTGGTACGCATCGTATCAACACACGGCCTCCGCTGGCCAGCGATCCGCAAGTCCGGCGAATTTGATCTACTGATCGTGCTGGTGACACTCGGTGCGTTCTTCTCGTCGCCGATTGCGCTGGTGGTCTTGAATCCGATCTGGACCCAACTCACGGGCGCGCCCTTTGTGGACTTGCAAGCATTGGGCAGTCAAGGTATCGACTGGGCGATCGGACTGACCGGCGTGCGGTTATGGGGTCTGTTGGCAGGCTTCTCGATCGGGGCAATCGCGCTCGGGTGGTGGTGGGGCGGGAAACGCTGGCTGAAACTCGCCGCGATTTTTGCCGCTATCACGGTCGTTCTGTACACGACCTTCTTCAGCAATCTGGCGGGACTCGGCACCGGGTTGATCGGATCGCTGGGCTACTGGTTGTCGCAACAGGGTGTCGCGCGGGGTGGTCAACCCGGCTATTACTACCTGATCGTCTTCCCGCTCTACGAGTATCTACCGCTGATCGGTGGGGTGTGTGCTGCGGCCTATTATCTATTCCTCCGCAAATCACTCTCGACCGTCTCGCGCACCCTTGTGCCCTTCACGCTGTGGTGGGTCGTGCTGATCTTCGTGGCGCTCTCGCTGGCCGGCGAGAAGATGCCGTGGCTCTCGACGCACATCGTTGTGCCATTTATCCTGCTGACGGGGTGGTGGATTGGGCAGCTGCTTGCGGGCGCATGGCACTGGCGATCGCAGATCGGTGGGCGAGTGAGTACAATCGGGCGCGCCAGCGCGATCGGGCTGATGGGAGTGCTCGCCGTGTTGACCATCCGCACCTCATTCGCTGTCAATTATCTCAATTACGATTACACCACCGAGTTCATCGGTTATGCGCATGGCGCACCTGGCGTGAAATGGGCGTTGAACGACATCGCCGCGATCGCCAATCATACCGGCGCGGGACGCAGCTTGAAGATCGCTTACGACGACGAAGTCTCATGGCCGATGTCGTGGTATCTGCGGGATTATCCGAATCAAGCGTTCTTCGGTGCAGAGCCGAATCGCGCCGCGCTGGAGGCGCCGGTCGTCCTCGCCGGGCCGAAAAACTGGCCGAAGGTGGAAGCACTGCTGGGCAATCGCTATCATCGTTTCGAAATGACCCGGATGTGGTGGCCGATCGAAGATTACAAGAACCTGACATGGGAGCGGATCCAATCAGCCCTGATAAACCCGGAGATGCGCGCGGCGATTGGCGATATTTTGTGGTCACGTGACTACACGCGCTACGCTCAATTGACCAATCAGTCATTGAATCCGCCGGCCAATTGGCCGCTGGCCGAGCGAATGCGCGTTTACGTGCAGAAAGATGTCGCGGCCCAGATGTTGAGTCTGAGCCTTGGCTCGATGATGCTGCCCGATAATCCAGAGCAAGCGGATGCCTATGCTGACGTGCAACGCCCGGTGTCACCCACGCAAGTGATCGGCGCCGATAGTCTCAACACACCGCGCGGCGTCATCGCAGCAGCCGACGGCACGGTGTATGTCGCCGACACCGGCAACTCACGCATCGTGAAGTTTGACCAGGCTGGCATGGTTGTAGCGACGTGGGGCAACAGGACACCCGACGGTCAAATGCCACCCGCGCCAGGCACGTTTAACGAGCCGTGGGGCGTGGCGATCGACGCCCAGGGCAACGTCTTCGTCGCCGATACCTGGAATCACCGCGTGCAGAAGCTGGATGCCAATGGGAAGTTCTTAAGCGAGTGGAGCACGGCTGGACAAGGCAACGCGGAGCCGAATCAACTCTGGGGGCCGCGCGGGATCGCTGTGAGTGCCGATGGCCGCGTATATGTCACCGATACCGGCAACAAGCGGGTTGTCGTCTTCGATGCTGATGGCAAATTCCTGTTCGGGTTTGATACGAGCGGCGAGGGTCGTCTGGACGAGCCGGTGGGCATCGCGCTGGGGCCTGATAACAACGTTTATGTGGCCGACACCTGGAATAGCCGCGTGGCCGTGTTCTCAATCGATGGGAAATTCATGACGAGTTGGCCGGTCCAGGGCTGGCTTAGCGATTCACTCGACAACAAGCCTTATCTCGCAGTCGATGCGCAGGGGCGTGTTTACATCACCGATCCGGAAGGCTATCGTGTTATCGTGTTTTCGCTTGAGGGACAACCCCTGGCTGCCTTTGGCCAGTATGGGGCTGAAGAAGACGCCCTGGGGCTGCCGACGGGGCTGGCGATCGGAGCGGATGGAACGATCTGGCTGGCGGATGCCGGCAATAACCGCGTGACTCGATTTGAAGCGCTGTCACCCGAATAGTTTCAATCTACAGGGCTAAGAATGTCACGAGTTGCTTTCGGAATCTCGTGCGCAGGAAAAACTGTTCTCACGCACTTTCGGACTGAAAAATTCCTGTTTCAAATCTGACAGTCTTTAGCAGCCATGCCCTGCGCAGGATGATACTGATAGACAAATCACGTGGAGGCTTCATCGTGGAAAATCAAGATACTGAATTGAATCTGCCGGAAGTGTCCCCAGAGGCGGTGCCGGTCGAAGACCAAAAATCGTTCCAGCCAGGGCACTTTCTGAAACACGCGCGCGTGAACCTGAGCACCTTTGTCTCGATCTTATTAGCCTTTGCGATCGGACTGAGCAGCGGCTATCTGGCCTGGGGCCGCGAATCCTTGCAGGCCGCGCCTGCGCCGAGCACGGCACAAGTGGCTCAAGCCACCCCGACCGCCGAACATGTCCACCCCAATCCGATTGATATGGCGGCGATCAGCCAACAAGTCAATCCGCCGGAAGGCTATACACTGCCGGTCAAATTTGGCAAGATCGGTCCGCAACTCCTAACCGCTGGTGCGATTGATTACAAAAACTTCCTGCAGGTTTACGAGAACGCTGGTCAGCCGCTTACCGATCAGCAACAGGCGATCCTGACGAAGGGCCGCGATCAGCCGATCGTGATTGATCAAAGCAACGCCTATTTCCTGCTTAACTTCTTCTGGGCGGTCGGCCTAACCAATCAGAATACGATCCTGATCAAAGGCCCGATGATGACGCCAAGCGGCCCACCCCCGCAAAGCGGGGGAAATGGGCAAGACGGCAAAGACAAC
>JAUQXD010001008.1 GCA_030834835.1 Thermoflexales bacterium
GTGCGAATCATGCCGTTCACTCGCCCGCGACAGGCCGTAATATCGATCGGCGTGTTCTCCGTGCCGGTGTATGCTTCAAAGGCCGCCACATGCTCCTGTTCGTGATCGTTCAACGTAGTGTCGATCGCGTTTTGAATCTGCGCGCGTTCGCAGGCGCTGAACCCGCGCGGCACGCGCGGCAGGGTCACGCGCGTGGTCGCCGTAAATTCTGATACCAGCGAACCGGTGACGTGCACGCAATCGCGCGGGCGGCAGCCGCGGCAGCCTTCGCCCGCTTCGGTAGTCAGCCCTTCCGTGTGAAATGAATTGCGGAACGTCGCGTTTGTGCGGCCCTGCAAATTGGGCGCCGCGCGCGCAAACGCCACGTCCTGAAACACCTCGCCTTGCCCCGCCACATCGGGCACGGGCGCCACCGGCTCGCGTTCTTCTTCTTGCCGCTGAATCGACGCGCCCGGCTCGGCCTTCAACAGAACTTCCTCTTCTTCGGGCGTTTCGCGCTGGACCCATGCGCCCGGCTCAGCTTTCAACAGAACTTCCTCTTCTTCGGGTGTTTCGCGCTGCACCCATGCGCCCGGCTCAGCTTTCAACAGAACTTCTTCCTCTTCGGGTGTTTCGCGCTGAACTGAGTCGCTCGCGGCGGCTGGAGCATTGACCGCTGACTGGCTCATCACCGACTGCGCCACGGCATCAGCGGCCTGCTCGTTGGCGTCGCCGGGCGCATTCACCGTCATCCGATCGGCTGTGCCCATCGATCCAGAACTCTGTTGGACGACGTGTACCAGCTCATGCGCGATCAATTCTTTACCGGTAGCGGACGCCGGATCATATTGGCCCGCGCGAAAGAAAACATCGTTCCCGATCGTAAACGCCAGCGCTTTGAGATCTTGACTGAGGTCATCGGCCTCAGCCGAAGCATGAACCCGCACATCGCCAAAATCGTAACCGATGCTGCGGCTCATAGTGTCGCGGGTGGCCGGATCAAGCGCCTGGCCGCCGCCGCGTTCACGCTGGATGCGCGCCTGCGTCTCATCGTCGACGTCAAACGCACCGCTGCGCTGCGCGACCAGCCGCTGCACCGCCTGATTGCCCACCTGCTGTTGCAAGCCCAGCGCCAGCTGCGCCCGCGGTTCACGCGCGATGAGCTGTCGCCGCAACGCATCAGCGCGGATTAGCTGCGGCGCGTACGTCCAGTCGAACGAAGCTGGTGCGCAGGTCTCGATCGATTCGACGTCGCCGACAGGCAAGACGCGATCGGCTTCCTCGCTCGATCGATCGGGCGATCGATGTTGAAAGGTTTTCGTTGAAGGCATGATCGTGCCTCCTAAAAGCTGCCCTGCACCCCGAACATCAACCGGAATGGATCCTCCGGCGTGGAGCTGGCCGTCACGCCTGCGCCAAACGGCATCGTCGGCGACGTGCCCAGCGCCCCGAGCGTTGATGCGGCAGAGAGCGCCGGGCCAATTCCGCCGCCCATCAGGCCGCTGTAGCCCGCGTTCACACCGCGCGTGACATCGCCTGCAAACGGCAGCAAGGGCGAACCGTAGTACAGGCTGGCGTTCCAACTGCCGTCCACGGGTGATCCGCCGCCGGCAGCGTGAAATCGGTTATAACCCAGATCGAGTCCACCCGGCGACAATTCCATGTTAAATGGCCCGGCGGGATTGTAAGTCAGTGACGGCGGCAGCGGCTTGAACTTCCATTCGTCTTCATCTTCACGCTGAATCGAGGCCGGCTCCGCGCCAGCCTGTGCGGGCGCGCTTGGGCGCCCCATCAACCGCCCCACGGCTTGATTGCCGATCGTCTGTTGCAAGTGCAACCAGTAATCAGCCGACGTTTCCGGTGCATGATTCGCGTCTCCCTCAAACGCCGGCTCATGCGCCGATTCAACTTGATGTCGCGAAGCGGGCTGCGCTTCGGCCTGAACATGCGAAGATTTACTCGCCATCTGCATCCTCCCCCGCTGCCAACAACCCGATCAGTCTTGCTCGTCTTTCTCAGGACAAATAATCATCCAAATAAATCCGCCCATTCCGTAACCCGTCTATCCCATTCCGTAACCCGTCTATCTTCACATGATCAAGTCTTCCCAATTGAACGACGGCACCGGCGAGCCGGTGGCCTGCTCCCACAACCCGGACGCCGCCCCGCCGATGGCACCGGCCGCGCCTGACGCGCCGGTGAGGAGGTTCTCGCCGCCTGCCGCCAGTCCGCCCAGCCACGATTGCGCTGCGTTCCTTGCGCCGCCCCGCATCGCGCCATATGCGCCTGAGGCGCCTCCCCACAATGAGGAACCGACACCGCTTAAGCCGCTGGTAATGCCGCCAAGAATGTCACCGTTCGTTGCTTGCTCAAAGCCGCCCGCTAGCGCAGAACCGGCACCTTCAATTCCGCTCCAGGCCGATGACCCTGCGCCGCTGGCGCCGCCCCACAACGATTCGCCCCAGCCCTGGGCACCGCCTAGAACATTACTGGCCGCGCCGCGCACGCCGCCCAGCCATGACTCACTCGCGCCGCCCAGCCCGCCTGAAATCGTATCCCACGCCTGACCCATACCGCCCAAATCCGGCATTGAGAGATTATCTGTGGACAGATAATCCAGCCAACTGTCTTCTTCCTGCCGCTGAACGGGCGTGGCTCGATCAGGTGCAGCCTTGGCGACCCGTTGCGCCCGTTGATTGCCAAGCGTTTGCTGCAATTGCGTCATCGCTTCCGCTCGCACCTCACCTTGCACCTGCGCCGGATCGATCAACGACCACTCGTTGGCCCACTCGTTATCCGCAATCGCTTCCACGCTTGATCGGGTTGAAGAGCGATCGGGCATTGATGATTCGCGATTCGAGCGAACGTGATCAGACTTCATCGGCATCACTCTCCGATCACCAGTCGGTGGCCCAATCCCACGCACTGCTGGCCGCGCTACTGGCGGTATCGTACGCCGCACCCGCATACTCACCCGCCGTGTCGGTCAAATTGCCTTCAGGCAGGACGTTCTCCATCAGCCACGGTGCGGCATACGCCGCCGGACCAAACGGCGCAAGCATGCCGGTCGCAGCGCCCTTGGCCATGGTGCGCAGCGGGTCTTCGGTCTTGATGTCCGCCGATACCGGACCGACATCAAATCCAAAACCGTATTCGCGATGTTCATCGCTGTCACTGTCGCCCCAGTGGCCGCGCACCGCTGCGCCCTCGCCCGCGCTTAAACCCAGGCGCAAGCTTTCATCAGTGTTGTCGCCATCGGCAAAATTGCCCAACGTCATGGAGCCTTCGACGAGGTTGGCTTGCGCGCCGACGGAAAAGCCCTGATCGGGATTGACGCTGGCATCCAGTCCAAAGGTGCCCGCTCCTACATCGCCCGACACTTCGCCGCCCTTATTAAAGCCCATCTTCGCCACGCCGCCGCCCAGGTTGTAGCCATAGCGCGTGCCGCCGTTGTCTTCCCATGCGCCAATCTTTTCGTCGGCGGTCAAGATGTCGTCGGTAAATGGCATGCCGCCGATGTCACCCTCGCCATGAAAGGCACCAACACCGGTCTCGACGCCGCCCTGTTCGTTGTGCTTCTGATACGCATACGCCCCAGGATCGGTCGCCGATGGCTCGACGCCCGTCGATGTGCCTTGCGGCATGGCCGATCCGGCTTGATACCGATCGTAGACGCCGCGGCCAAATTGCGCGATCCCGCCGAGGCCGGGGAGAGCGCCCGCCGCGCCCCACGCGGCTTCAGTCGCTACGTCTCCCCACTCCCAGCGTTGAACAGAAGTCGCCGCCACACCCGATTGGCCTGTGCTGCCCAACGTGACTGCTTGACCCGTCAGCACTGCGTCGGCCGTTTGCTCGGCGGCCTGTTCGTGCTGATCGGATGGATCGCTGATCGAGACGCCGCCCGCGCCGAGTGTGCCTTCCACCGGACCGTTCGCTTGCTGAATGGCGTGTGTCACTTCATGTGTGAGCAAGTGAAAACCCGAGGCCGTTTCCGGTTGATACATGCCTGAGCGAAAGAAAATATCGTTGCCGGTAGTAAAAGCCACCGCCTCAACGGACTCGGCCAACCGATCGGCTTCGTCGTCCAGATGGACGCACACCCCCGACAGATCAACG
>JAUQXD010001009.1 GCA_030834835.1 Thermoflexales bacterium
TGGCCGAGCCGGTGGTCGTTGAAGCTGAAAAATCGGCCGACATAGACTGACGGATCGATCGAGGACAGGACGAATGTCCGAAGCGCAAGTCAACGATGAGATTCGGCGATTGATCGAGATGCCGCGCCGCGAGTTTGAAGCACTCGTAGCAGACTTGTATCGCGCGCTCGGGCATCAGGCGGTATGTACTCACGCCGTAGATTCCAATGCCGCGCACGTGATCGTGCAAGCCATCAACGGTCAAAAATGGATCGTGCAGTGCCGCCAGTGGCGCGGCGCCGTGGGCGAAACCGTGGTGCGTGAATTCCTGGCCCTGATGGACCGTGAGCAAGCCGCTCAGGGGGCGATCATCACCACGGCCAAATTCACGCCCAGAGCGCGCGACCAGGCTGAAGGCAAGCCGCTGCATCTCTACGATGGCGATGAATTCAACCAGGCGATCAGGCGCATTCGAAGCCGCAAAAACCCGGCCGGCGCATCCTGAGCGAAGCATAGCGGAGTCGAAGGACGTCCGCCGGGTTTATATGACCCCATGACAGATCAACCCCGTGTCGGTGTTCTCACCATCAGCGATCGGAGTTCGCGCGGCGAACGACCCGATGCCAGCGGCCCGCTCATTCAAGCCTTTGTGAACGAGCAGCTGGCGTGGGCCGTTGCCGTCGATCAGATTGTGCCCGACGATCGCGCGCTCATCCGCGCAACGCTGATCGCGTGGTGCGATGATTTGAAACTCAACCTCATCCTCACGACGGGCGGCACCGGCTTCGCCCCGCGCGATATCACGCCCGAAGCTACTCGCGACGTGATCGAGCGCGAAGCGCCGGGTCTGGCCGAAGCGATGCGCGCCGACAGCCTGCAGAAAACCCCGCACGCGATGCTGTCACGCGCGGTGTGCGGCCTGCGCGGTCGCACGTTAATCGTCAACCTGCCCGGCAGCCCCAAAGCCGTGCGCGAGAACCTCGCCGCGATATTGCCCGCCATCCCCCACGCCATCGATCTGTTGCGCGATGCGCCTGACACCGAAGCGGAACATGCACGTGTTGCGTAGTGCGTGGTGCGTGACGAGTGATGAGTGACGATGAACAACCTTCGCACACCACGCTTTACGCATTACGCAGCACGTATTACGCTGCTGGCAATTGTGTTGCTGGCCGCTTACCTGCGCCTCAATCACCTCGAATGGACTGAGTTCAAACTCGACGAAGCGCATCTGTCGCAGCTGGCCTATGACATGGCTCGGCATGGCCAGATTCCGCTGACGGGCATCGGCTCGTCGGTGGGCGTCGTGAATCCGCCGCTGGCGGCGTGGCTGCTGGCGATCCCATATGCGATTTCAACCAGCCCGATTGTGGCGACGGGCTTCATCGCGGTGTTGAATGTGCTGGCCGTAATCGCGTGTTATGGGCTGGCGCGCCAGTTGTTTGATTCGCGCACAGCAAGTCTCAATTTGGCCGGTGTCACACCGCACCTGCCGGTGGGTGCAGGTGTTCCGAGCGCAGCGAGGAATCTCTCGCGCGGCAGGCGGCGTAGCTGGCCGGGCCAGAGATTCCTCGTCGCACACAACGCTCCTCGGAATGACACATTGAGAATTGCCGACGCTCGCAGTGCGCACGCCGAAGGCGCGGCCCTCATCGCGACGTTGTTGTTTGCGGTGTCGCCGTGGGCCGTCATCCATTCGCGCAAAGTGTGGGCGCAAGATTTGCTGCCGCCGTTTATCATGCTGTGGGCGTGGTTCGGCTATCGAGCCTTTGTCGAGGGCAAACGCTGGTCGTTGATCGGACACGGCTTGATGCTCGCCGCCGCGATCCAACTGCACTACTCGGCGGTGTATTTGATCCCGGTAAGCGCCGTGTGGTTCGTCGCGTTTGTGAAGCGCGTGAAGTGGCAGGCAGTGATCGCGACTGGCTTGCTCATCGTGGCCGCGTTTGCGCCGTTTTTGATTGCCGATGGCGTGCGCGGTTGGCCCAGCGTGATGCGCCTTATGGCGATGACGTCGCAGCCGGTGACTGTGGATGATTCAACGCCGCATCTGGCGTGGATCACGACGATTGGTCAGGAGATTCATTCGCTGGCGGGGCCGCAGGAGTTTGAGAATTATCGCGCGCAGATCATGCCCGCCGATGGGCTGCTCATCTTTGAAGGCGTGCTCGTTATCTTCGGCCTGCTGCTGGCAATTAGCGATGTAGTCCGATCTGTAATCAAACGGGCGTGGACGCCGCGTGGCGCGATCGGGTTGTGGCTGGCCGCGTGGCTGGTGCTGCCCATCGTGACGCAGATCGGCCATCGCACGCCGGTGTATCCGCATTACTTTGTCATTTTGTATCCGGTGCAGTTTTTGTTGGTCGGCTGGCTGCTTGCGCGATTATCGAAGTGGACGAAGCTAACCCTGCTCGGCGCGTTGCTGCTGGTGGCGGTGATTCACACGCAACACACGCTGGTTTTGCAGGGTTTTCTGGCGTCGCGGCCCACGCCCGGCGGGGCGGGCCTGCCGATTGGCTATTACGAATCGATCGTGCGCGAGGCGCAGCAGGCCATACACGATCACGGCGCGGCAGAGATCATCGTCAACACGCGCGGCGTCGATCCGGCGGTGGATGAGTCTCCGGCGATCTTTTCGTTTTTGCTGAACGATGTGCCGCATCGCTTTGTCGATGCGTTTGGCGCGGCGCGTGTCTTTCCGAAAGAGACGAACATTCAGATCGATTTCCTGCCCGATGAGGTGATGCCGCGCCCGGTGACTGAGCGTAAGCCGATCGGTCGGGTGGCCCTGCGCGTGGGCGAGCAGGCCGCCGACATCTACGCAGTTGCGCCCTATGCATCGATCAGGTTTGGCACAGACGGTTCACCGCTGGCACGCTGGGCGAACGGTGTAGGCGTGATGCATCTGGATCCGGGTCGGTTGTTGTCGGGTCAGACGGGGACACTTGAACTCTTCGTGCGCGTGGACGAGGTGCCGGCGCCCGCGCTATATCAGTGGACGACCCAGCTGTTTGACAGGCAGGGTAAGCGTTGGGCGCAAGTGGATGCGGCAGGTTATCCAGTCGCTTACTGGCGCAGCGGCGACATCATTGGTTATGAATTTGGCCTGAATTTGCCGGGCGATTTGCCGCCCGTTACGTACGTGTTGCGCTTCGGACAGTACACTTTGCCGGACGTGGCGACCGTGCCGGTGATCGATCTGGCGGGCTTGCCGCAGTCGGATGCGTTTGAATTCGAAGTGTCGGTGAACCCGTGATGACGCTGCTCAAACACGGCTGGCGTGACGGCGCGGCGCTGTTTATCCTCGCGATTATCACCCTCGTTTTCTTCTGGCCGTTGTTTCTGCAAAGTCAGTGGCTGCCGCAGGGCGGCGGCGATCTGGTCTCGTTCTTGTGGCCGCAGTACAGTTTCGCGGCGGAATCGATCAAGAGCGGATCGCTGCCGTTGTGGAATCCGCAGTTGTATGCGGGTGCGCCGTTCCTTGCGGATAATCAGTCGGGCGTGTTGTATCCGATCAATCTCCTCGCCTTTCTGATCTTTCCGCAGATCACGTATCAGGTGATGGAGGGTCTGGTGATCTTCCACATCTGGCTGGCGGGCGCGTGCATGTATGCGGCGCTGAGGCTGTGGCCGACCCTCACCCCCCGGCCCTCTCTCCCGAATTCGCACGCTGCGCGTGAGCGGAGCGCAATGAAGTCGAAGGACGAATTCGAGAGAAGGGGGGAGGCCCTCACCCCCGGCCCCTTTCCCATAGGACGAGGGGGGGCGTTGCTGGGCGCGATTGCATTCATGTTCAACGATGTGATGATCACGCACATCGGTAACTTGAATCTGATCGCGGCGGCGGCGTGGCTGCCGTTGATTTTGGCTTTGTTCGCGCGCGGCCTTGCCTTTCGAAGTGTGCGAACAACGGCGTTGTCCGGCGTGGTGTTTGCGATTGCGCTGCTGGCCGGGCATGCACAGATGACGGCGATCACGTTGATTGGCATGGGCGTGGTGGGTGCATGGCGATTGATCCACGCGGCGAATTGGCGCGAGCGCGAGCGCGTGGTTGGGCTGGCTACGCTGGCGCTGATCGTGGCGGTTGGTCTGAGCGCGGCGCAGCTGCTGCCCTCGCTGGAGATGACGCGTTATTCGCTGCGAGCGGGCTTGTCGTATGAAGAAGCGACCGCGTTCAGCCTGCCGCCGATCGCGTTGGCATCCACCTTCTCGCCACTGTTGTTTGGTCGGGGCGCGAGCGATTTCATCGGAACATGGCAGCGCGTGGAGACGAGTTACATTGGCCTCGTGCCGTTGTTCTTGATCGGTTTTGCATTCACCCGCAAACGATCGAATCCGGCGTGGCTGTTTGCGGTGTTGGGCGTGATTGGCCTGTTGATCGCATTGGGCAAGTACACGCCGATCTACTCGCTGGTTCACGCGTTGCCCGTGCTTAATGGCTTGCGTGTTCCAGCGCGCTTTATCTTGCTGACGAATTTTTCGCTGGCAGCGCTGGCTGCGATAGGCTTACAGCAATTGATGAGCCGACAGATTTCGATACGGCGCATTACCTGGAGTACGATCGTCATCGCGACCGGGAACCTGGTTCTAGGTCTGGCGCGCGCGGCTGAACCGCTAGCTGCAAACTTAAATGCCTCTGCGACGTTGTTGGTCTTTGGCCTCACCTGCGGTGTCGCTATGCTTCTGCTGTGGTGGCAATCACGATCGCGTGTTCAAGATCGGATGCCAATGGCCATACTCATCGCGGTTGTCGCGATTGAACTCATCACGCTCGGCTCAACGGTTGAGGTTGATCGAAATGATCCGACGTTAGGTTATCAGCATCGGGCTGTGATCGATTTTCTGCGCGCGGATGGTAATGTGTTCCGCATCGAGAACGCGTCGAGCGCGTGGCAGCCGGACGCGGCGTTGATGCACGGCCTTAGCGACATCGGCGGCATCTTCAATCCGCTGGGGCTGGCGAACTACGAGACGTATCGTGGTGGAATGGGTAATCGCGGCTCGGCGCTGTACAACTTCCTCGGCGCGAAGTACGTGCTGGCGAACAAGGACGCGCCGCCGGGGGATGCGGCCTTTGTGCCGGTGTTCAATGCCGATCCGCAGATCGATGTGTACCTGAACACGAAGGCTTTGCCCAGAGCGATGTTGATCGATGAGGTGCAGATCGTGCGATCGGGCGAAGCGGCGTGGCAGGCCATCCACGCGCCGGAGTTCGATCCGTCGAAGTCGGTGGTGATCGAAAGTGCGGAAGACTTCACGGTGGGGCTTGCGGGCGACGACAAGACGCTGGCCTTTGGGGTCGTGACGAACAATCGGGTGGAACTGGCCGTAACGACTGCTGCGCCTACGCTGCTGGTGATGAGCGATGTTTATTATCCCGGTTGGATCGCGACGATCGACGATCAACCCACGCCGCTTTATCCGGCGAATTTTGCTTTTCGCGCGGTGCGGGTGCCCGCCGGCGTGCATCGCGTAATGTTTCAGTTTGAGCCGATAACCTGGCAGATTGGCCGGTTGATCAGTCTCATTTCGGCTGCGGCGCTGTTGATCGGGCTGGTGCGGCGGAAGCGATGAGTTGTCGG
Source organism: Thermoflexales bacterium (assembly GCA_030834835.1). Lineage (GTDB taxonomy): Bacteria > Chloroflexota > Anaerolineae > Fen-1058 > Fen-1058 > JAGOBP01. The sequence goes on from JAUQXD010001009.1 coordinate 5,562, forward strand.
CTGCGATGGCCGGTGCTACAATCGAATGGTGGCCCGCAGGTAGCGCCGCATTGACCCGGCTTCACCTACGCAAAGGAGGCAAGAATGGCACCTACATCGAACCGTAATGCCCCGGAACAACGGCTGCGTTTTCTGAGGTTTGGCCTGATTGTCGTGGTCGCGATGGCGTTTGCGATTGGGACGGCTACCAGCCTGTTCAGCCAGGCGGGTGACATGGGCGCCGCGCTGATGCAGGGCCTCATCTGGGGCGTCGGGACGGCCGTGGTAGCGGTGATCGTTTACCTGGTGTACCAGAAGGTCGTCTTGAAGTAGTGAATTGCCGCCAGGCAATCGGGGCAGGCTGTCAGCCTGCCCCGATTTTTTGGTCCACTTCGGAGAGTTGCCTCAATGTACGCAAGATTCAAACGCTGGCTCTATCGGGGCGGACGTCCAAATCTCGTCGCGCGAGTGATGAACCGGGGTTGGGCTATTGTCCACTCGCTGGGCGTTGCCCCTGACTACTTCGTTACATTGGAAGTCGTCGGGCGTCGGTCGGGTCGCACCATCTCGTTTCCGTTGGCGATGACGGTGATCGATCAGGAGCGCTATCTCGTCTCTATGCTGGGCGAAGATGCCGCGTGGGTGCGGAACATTCGCGCTGCCGATGGTCTGGCTCGCTTGCGGCACGGTCGAAGCGAAAACGTGCGACTGGTGGAAATCCCGGTCGAGCGTCGTGCGCCGATTCTCAGGGCTTATTTGAAGATCGCACCGGGTGCACGGCCTCACATCCCTGTGGACAAGGATGGGCCATTGGAGCAGTTCGAGGCAATCGCGGCGCAGTTTCCGGTGTTTCAGGTGGAGGTAGTTGGCTAACGGTCTAGTCGTCCGGCGGCTACAAGTCGCTGGCTTGTGAGGCCGTGAAAAACAGTACTCGCCGTGTCGTCTTGCATGGCGTTTGAATTCGAGCATGTGCGGGCGTTGGTCAGCGTTCTACCTATTTTGGAATTCTTCAAATGGCAAGGCAATTGGCGACAATAGAAATGAAATCCCATCTTCTTCTTGCTTCACGTGCCAGACCACAACGCCCTCTGGTGGGATTCGTAGCGAAAATGGAAACACAAATGGCGGTAACCAGATGAGTTCAATGTCGCCATCACCACGCCAGCCAGCCTCCAGAAAACGTTCTCGGACAACAGCGACGTATTGGGCCGCTTTGTGCTTCAGAAACTTATCTGGTTTCTGTGAGAAGTGAAGATTGTCGATCCATTCAAAGCCGTATACCTTGAAATCCTTCAGATTGTCAGGACCATACGAGATTACTTCTTCAGATTTGATTGTATAGCTCATAAGGTTTTCTCTGCAATGACGAGCCGCTGAATCTCACTCGTCGCTTCACCGCGACTTCGGCATCAAGACCTCGGAGGTTGTCATTGACTGGCGGGCGCAAAGAAACCTCCGAGGTCTGTCATCCCACACCCAACACATTCCGCGCGATGACAAGCCGCTGAATCTCACTCGTCCCTTCGCCGATGGTCATCAGGCGTTGATCACGATAGATGCGCTCCACGGGATATTCCGCGCTGTAGCCGTAGCCGCCGTGAATCTGAATGGCATTGAAGCACACTTTCTCCGCGACTTCGGTGGCAAATAATTTCGCCATCGAGGCTTCTTTGATGTACGATTTGCCGTTCTGTTTCAGCCATGCGGCCTTGTAAACGAGCAATCGCGCGGCTTCGATCTGCGTCGTCGCATCGGCGATCATCCATTGAATGGCCTGATGTTCTGCTAATAATTTGCCAAAGGTGTGACGCTGCTTCGCATATTTGATTGCTTCTTCATACGCGGCTTGCGCCAGCCCGACCGCGAGCGCGCCGATGCCCACCCGTCCGCCATCGAGCACGTTGAGCGTTTGATGCAAGCCGTAGTTTTCTGTGCCCAGCACATACTCATGCGGCACGCGCACATCCTCATACGTCACGGCGTGCGTGGGCGAACCTTTCAGACCCATCTTCTTCTCGGCCGGGCCGATGGTCAGGCCGGGCGTATCGGCGGGCACGATGATGAGCGACAACGATTTCGATCCGCCCGCTTTGTCGGTGCGGCACAACGTCACGATCGTATCGGCGAGGCTGGCGTTGGTGCACCACATCTTCGTGCCGTTGATAATCCACTCGTCGCCTGCCTTCTTTGCCACGGTCCGCACACCGCCCGCCAGATCGCTGCCCGCGCCCGGTTCGGTCAACGCTAGCGCGCCGAGTTTGCCCGAGCCGCTCGCCAGCGGCGGCAGGAATTTGCGTTTGATCTCTTCTGTGCCGAAGAGCGCGATCGGGCCGCAGCCCAATCCGTTATGCGCGCTGATGGACAGGCCCGTCGATCCGCAGCCGCGCCCGATCTCTTCGATCGCAATCGCAGCGCTGATCGCGTCCACGCCCGCGCCGCCGTACTCCTCCGGCACGGCCAGCCCCAACAACCCGATCGGCCCCATCTTCTTCACAGCCGCCCAATTGAATTCGCCCGTCTCATCGACGTGGCGGGCGCGCGGCTTGATTTCGCGCTCGACAAAGTCACGCACCACGCGGCGGAATTCGGCTTGTTCTGCGGTGAGTTGAAAGTCCATGTGTGCGAGTCTCCTTAATGTTTCATCGCCGAGAGTTCAGAGGTCGCGGAGAATCTCGAAAGCTACTCTGCGATCTGTGCGTCCTCTGCGGTTACATGGCTTGTCTGATCTCTTCCACGGCCTGCGGATTTTCCAGCGACGAGATGTCGCCTGGATCAAGCCCCAGATACGCGGCGCGGATGATGCGGCGCATGACTTTGGCATTGCGCGTCTTGGGCAGGTCCTTCACGAACTTGATGTCTTTCGGCATCAAGGGCTTGCCCAGTTCTTCGGCGACGAGGTGCTTGAGCGTGTCGCGCAGTGTTTCACTCGGTTGTGCGTCCGGCGTGAGAACGCAGAAGCACACCACGCTTTGGCCCTTCAATTCATCGGGCACGCCGATGGCGGCGGCTTCGCTGACGAATTCGTGCGACACCAAAATCGATTCGACTTCGGCAGGGCCGAGGCGTTTGCCCGCGACTTTGAGCGTGTCGTCCGATCGACCGAGGATGTACCATAAACCGTCGTTATCAATCGCGGCCCAATCGCCGTGCACCCACACGCCCGGAAAGCGCGACCAGTAGGTGTCGAGGTAGCGCTGTGGATCGTGCCAGAAGCCGCGCGTCATGCCGATCCACGGCGCGCGGATCACCAGTTCGCCCACTTGATTGCGCACCGATTGACCCTGCTCATCGACGACATCGGCGGCCATGCCGGGCAGGGGGCCGGAAAACGCGCACGGTTTCAGCGGCAGCAGGAAGTTGCCCATCACGATGCCGCCGCTGATCTCGGTACCGCCGCTGTAGTTGATGATGGGCAGTTGACCGCCGCCTACCGTGTTGAACAACCACAACCACGGATCGGGATTCCACGGCTCGCCCGTCGAAGCAAACTTGCGCAATGATGTGAGATCGTGCGACTTGATCGGTTCGTCGCCATAGCGAACGAGCGCGCGCACGAGCGTGGGTGAAATACCGAGCGCCGTCACGCGATGCTGCTCGACGAGCCGCCACAACCGATCGGGCGCGGGATAGTCCGGCGCGCCGTCATAGATCAACATCGTGGCCTCTAAAATCAACGTGCCAAACACCAGCCACGGCCCCATCATCCAGCCCATATCGGTGAGCCAGTACAGCACTTCATCGTCGTGCAGATCGAGGCCGTGCGCCATGTCTTGCGCCGCTTTGATGGGGAAGCCGCAGTGCGTGTGCAGCGCGCC
>JAUQXD010001010.1 GCA_030834835.1 Thermoflexales bacterium
TGTCTCAGGCGAAGAAAGCGCGCAGCAGATCAAGATGCGGGCCGAGCGCCTGGGTGGCGGCAACAGTCCCCTGTATCTGCTGACCGAAACCGATCTGGACGAAGTGCTGGCGCACATCGCGCAGTTGAAGCCGCGCCTGGCCATCCTCGATTCGATCCAGACGATGCAGGTAAGCGATCTCACGTCTGCGCCTGGTTCGATTTCGCAGGTGCGCGAGTGCGCGGCGCGGGCGCAGGCCGTCGCCAAGGCCAGCGGCACGAGTGTGTTTCTAGTGGGGCACGTTACCAAGTCAGGATCGATTGCCGGACCAAAGGTGCTGGAGCACATCGTCGATACGGTGCTGTATCTCGAAGGCGATCGTTTCCATACCTATCGGCTGCTGCGCGCGACCAAGAATCGCTTTGGCGCGACCGATGAAGTGGGCGTGTTTGAGATGCGCGGCACGGGCATGGCTGAGGTGGCAAATCCCAGCGAGGCGTTTTTGGCGGAGCGCTTGCCCAATGCGCCGGGGTCGGCTATCGCCGTGACGTTGGAAGGCACGCGCCCGCTGCTCGTGGAAGTGCAGGCCTTGTGCAGCACCAGCGCCTTTGGCTTGCCGCGTCGCACCGCGAACGGGCTGGATGTCAATCGGTTGTTGCTGACGACCGCCGTGTTGAGCAAGCGCATCGGCTTGAAGTTGGGCGATCAGGACATCTTCGCCAACGTCATCGGCGGCTTGCACATCAGCGAACCGGCCGCCGATCTGGCCGTGGCCTGCGCGATTGCGTCGTCGATGCGGGACGTGCCCGTGGCGGTGGATATGGCGATGATCGGCGAGGTGGGGCTAAGCGGCGAACTGCGCACCGTGGGTCAACTCCCGGCCCGATTGAACGAGGCGGCGAAATTGGGCTTTGCGCGCGTGCTGATTCCCAAGACCCACCGCTTGAACGATCTACCGAAGGATAAAATCGAAATCGTGACGGCGCGCAGTCTGGCGGAGGCGTTGTCGTTGGCGTTGGTGAAGAAGTAGACAAGGAAACAAGCGGGCCGATTGGTGCTGAATGCCAATCGGCCCGTTCCTTGTCTACTTGCCTACTTCTCTACTTCTCTACTGACTTACTTTCCCACCGCAAGATGCACTTCCGATCGAATGAGGTTGTTGGACGGCACACCGCTGCCCGTTGACAGCCACTTGAAGTGACTCAGGTAGTTGATCACCGCGCCGACGTTGTCATCCCCTTTGGCCTGCGACTCGATCCACGTCCACAGCGGCTGCAGGTTCAGGTAGCCGGTCTGGACGCGAGTACCGGGCAGTAGCCCCGTCGCGGTCTTGAAGGTCGCATCGCCGGTGATGGGCGCTTGCTTCGCATTCTGAATCGCCAACAGTGTCTCCGACGTTGAGCCGATGACGAGCCGGCCATCGACCACGCCGTAGGTCAGCACCGGCGTTTCGTTGCCGTCGATCATAACGACGCTGTAGGGCAGACCGCTCAGGCTTTGCCATGCCACATCGCCCTTGCTTTGCGCCGCGATGGCTTGCACTATTTGATCAAGCGTGGCCGATGCGCGGGCGGCATCCGACGCTTCGAACATCAGCGCAAACTCGAACGGTAGATCGGTCCGGCCGGTGGGCGCGTCGCTGACGGTCTGCGCTTTGGGCAGCATGATGAAAGCGAATTCGCCGTTAAGCAGATCGATCAGATCGGTGTTGAGATTAACGCCTACCAGTTTCTCAAACTCGGCAACCTTGTCGCGGAACGACTCGTCTTCCATGCCGGGGAAGCTGGCAAACGGATCGGGTTGGTTGGGATCGAAGAACGGCTTCAGATAACCGGCCGGGTTATTGCCATTCAACATCACCATGGCCACGGCCGGAATCGATTCATAAATCTTGTTGGCGGCCGCCTGATAACTGGCTTCATACAACTTGCGCTGCGCTTCCGGCAATTTTGCCAGATCCATTTGCATCGCCGAATCAAAGCGGATGCCGGTCGGCTCGTACGTCATGGCGAGGCCCATGCCGCCCATCGCCTTCATCGTTTCCATTGCTTTTTGCAGCTGTTCTTGCTGCTTCATGGCTGCGTCTCCGGCATCCTGCCCCCGCTGCGTCGAGACGCCCAGCGTCAGGTCCATAGCCGCTTGCATGTAGCGATTGAAATCCATGTACATGGCAAACGCCGTCTGGCCGGGCAGGGTGTTCATGACAGCCTGATAATTCGCGTTGAGCGACAGGTTTTTTCCGTCCAGCGCCGCATCGATGGCTTTCTTCAAGTTATCAGTGCTGGTCGTCAGGACGATCACGTCGTTGAGGGTGGCGTAGGCGGCCGTGTCATTTACCACGGGCTTGTCGCCGCTCCAGTGGGTCTCGGACGTGAGATAGACGATCGGGATGCCGCGATAGACGTCGTCGCGCAGGGTGGTCGTCACGTAGTCACTTGGTTCGATCTTGCGTTCCAGCTCTTTGCGCACGCTGACCATGAAGGCGTCGGACTTGACCCGATCGCGCGTCTGCGCAACCACGAAAAACGTCGGGCCGCGCAGGCTGCTGGACTCGATCGGCTGCGTGTAGTTGCCCAGATCGACCAGCCCGATCGTGACGCGCTCGCCCAGCCACGGCACGACGTCGGCCTCCCAGTTGAAGCCCGTTTGAATAAAAGCCAACTCCAGCGCGCTTTCAATTTGATTGGCTTCCCTGGAATCGGCCCAGGCGTCGGCCACTGCCTTGAAGTTGGGCAGTTGATCGGATTGCGTGTTGATCGACATCACCAGCATCGTGTCGGTGGGCAGCACCTTGACGGTGGGATCAACCGCAGGCGTCGCCGTGCGGCTGAGAATGACGGCGGCAATCGCGCCGACAAGGGCCAGCCCGCCAATCGCCAGGGCGATCTTTGCGATCAAGCTGGTGGGTTTTGGCTTCGGCAGATTGACATCAAATTCAACCGATTGCGTTTGAGGCTCTTCCATGATAGACACTCCTTGTTAGCTAAACCACGGCAACGACACACGCTGTTATTATGCGCCTGTCGGCGCGTCCGTCAAGCACCTGAGTGCTGCACAGTATTGCCGGGACATTCACTCGGGCGATCAAGTTTGCCCCGATCGCCCGAGTTCACTGCCCGGTCTGCTTACACCGATCGGCTTACTTCGCCGCTTCGATCTTGATGAACATCGAGCTAAGTTGCACGTCGCCCACGTGCGAGCCGGCGTCGCTCACCAGATACTTGAACGGCTTCAGGTAGTTGCAGACTCCGCACTCGGCCGGCTTATCGCCAAAGCCGGAGTACATGCCCAACAGGCTGAAGTACCAATCGAAGATCGGACCGAACTCGAAATACATCATGGCCGGCTGACCGCCTGGCAAATGACTGCTGGCGTCTTTGAAGTCGGCGTCAGCCGCCAGGGGGGCCTGATCGGCGTTGTCCACGGCCTGCAGCGTTTCCGGGTTCGAGCCGATGACCACGCGACCATCGACGACGCCATAGGCCAACATCACATCGCCCTGCTTATCCGTCAGTACCGAATACGGCTGTCCGCTTAGTTTCTGCCACACAGCCTCGCCGTTCAATTCGGCCTCGACTGCCTGGGATATCTTGTCGAGCGTGCCGACTGCCTGAGCGGCATCCTTTGAATCGAACACGGCGGCGATTTCAAACGGCACGGAGAAAGACGGCACACCAAAGGCCATCGCATCCGTGGAATCGTTCTCCGTCTGGGCGGCCTTCGGCAAGACGATGAACGCCAGTTCGCCATCAAACAGGCCCAGCAGATCGTCTTTGAGATTTACCCCCAGTTTCTGTTCAAACTCGGTCAGCAGCGTCGGCAAGTCTTTGCCCGTCATGCCCATCACATTTTGCCAGCTGGGGTTAAGCGACTGGGTGGCAAGAAACTCGGGGCTTAACATGGCCTGCCACGTTTCGCC
>JAUQXD010001011.1 GCA_030834835.1 Thermoflexales bacterium
TGCACGATCACGCGCAGTTTGATGACGTCGTGTTGGCCGCGCCGGAGACGGGCGCATTTGTCCCGGCGTTTGCGGGTCAGCGTGTGGTGTATGGGCATCCATATGAGACGGTGGATGCCGATCGAAAGAAACAATTGGTGACGGACTTCTTTGCCGGGCGAAGTACGGACGCGCTGCTCGGGGTGAAATACGTGCTGATTGGTCCGCGTGAACGGACGTTGGGCACAATCGACGTCGCGGCTTTGCCGTTGAGTGAAGAATATCGATCGGGCGAAGTCGTGCTTTACGCGGTGAAACCGTAATGCGTGCCATTGCGCTGACTCTGTGCTTTTTGCTGATCGGCTTGCTGATCCTTGCGCCGATCGCGCCACGGCTGGGCGATACGCTGCCCTATCCGGCCAACAGCACGGTGAGCGATCTCACGCTGACACACTGGTCGGCTTTTGAGTATGCACGCACTCAACTGGCCGCGACGGGGCAAGTGCCGTTGTGGCGCACGTCGATTTTGTCGGGCACGCCGTTTGCCGAGAATCCGCTGGCGGGCTTGTTTTATCCACCGCACTGGCTGGCCTTGTTCACATCGATTCCGCTGGCTGCCGCGCTGAACATTTTACTGTGGCTGCATTTTTCACTGGCGGCGGCGGCGATGTACGCGCTGATGCGACGCTGGCAAGTGCGGCCGCTGGCCGCGTTCGTGTCGGCCATTGCGTACGCAGCCGCGCCTAAGATCGTGGCGCACATGGGGCTGGGGCATTTGACGCTGGTGGAGGCGTGGGCGTGGGTGCCGTTGGTCATCACGCCTCACCCTTGGAGCCGCCAACAGCACGCGGCATCTTCGACCCTCTCCCGCGACCAGAAGCATGTCGCAGGAGAGGGGAGTGTGGTGTCGGGTGTGGCGTTGGGCGTGTGCGTGCTGGCCGATGCGCGTATGGCGATCTATGCGGGAGCGTTAGCGATCAGTTATCTGATCGTGATCGGCGCAGGGCGCGGCGCGAAGCGCGATCGGCGGGCGTGGCTGAGCACGCTGGGGCGCGTACTGATTGTGCTCGTCGTGGCAGCGACCGTATCAGCCGCAGCGTGGCTGCCGACGTTGTCGTTGACGGGCAGCACCTCGCGAGCGACGTTGTCGCCAGACGAGGCCGGTGTGTTGTCGCTCGATCCGGTGTATCTGTTGGGTTTGTTGATCGCCGATCGGAGCGGGGCCGCGGAGCGCACGACGCATGTAGGATTGATCGTGCTGACATTAGCCGTGATTGGTTTGTTGCGCGCCCGATCGATCCCGGTGCGATTACGAGCGTGGTTGATCGGCGTGATCGTGATCGGCGCGTTGGTCGCGTTAGGGACACACACGCCGTTGTATGGCCTCCTGTCACAACTGCCCGGTGCATCCCTGCTGCGGGTTCCAGCGCGCGCATGGTTCGTGGTAGTGTTCGCGTTCGCGGTGCTGGCGGGATTTGGCTTGCAGACGGTGTTGACTTCGATCAAGCGACCAGCAGCGCAACGAGGTGTGGCATGGATTGCGCTTGGCCTAATCGTGATTGAATTGATGTCGGTCGATTGGGCCGCGTATCGCGTGGAGACCGTCGAGACGGCGTTTGCAAAAGGGCGGGCCGCAGCCGAATGGTTGAAGCAGCAACCGGGTGACTTCCGCGTGTACTCGCCGTCGCTGTCGATTCCGCAGCACGTGGCGCAACAATTCGATCTGCAACTGGCCGACGGCGTCGATCCGTTGCAACTGGCGCGCTACGTTTTGTTGATGCAGCAGGCCACCGGCGTCGGTGCGTGGGGTTACTCGGTAACGCTGCCGCCGTTTGCGGGCATCACGACTGACGCCGACATCGGTACGGCGTTGAAAGACATCCAACCGAATGCGTCGCTGTTGGGCCTGCTTAACGTGAAGTATATCGTCGCCGATTTTCCGATCGAGTCGGCTGATCTGATCGAGCGTTTTCGCAGTCGTGAGACGATCGTGTATGAGAATCAACGCGTCTTGCCGCGCGCGTTTATGGTCGATCGAATCCAGGTAGGCAAATCGGCGGAAGAAGCGGCAGAGTGGCTGGAATCAGCCGCGCTGGATGAAGCGGCGATTGTTGAGGGGCTGCCGTACCCGATCGAGTTGCCAACGACTTCGAGCGAGGCACGTGTGATCGATTGGCAGACAGATCGGATCAAGATCGAGGCAGACGGGCCGGGGCTGTTAGTGTTGAGTGAAGTCATCGCGCCCGATTGGACGGCGATGCTCGACGGTGAACCGACGACGATTTTTCCAGCCGATGTGACACTGCGCGGTGTGGTTGTGCCCTGGGGCGTGCATACGATCGAGTTGGCGTATCAACCGCGGCGCGTATACGCCGGTGCGATCATCTCAGTGTTAGGTCTGATCGCGTGCACAGGGGTAGTGTTGATCGAACAACGGAGAGCATAGTCATGATGGAACGGCGAGGCGCGCTGTCGCGCGCAGAGTGGCGCTGGCTGATCATCTGGATCGTCGTCGCGTTGATCGTGACGAGCGCGCCGTACCTGATCGGTGCGGCTCGTTCTACGCCGGAACGAACCTTTGGCGGCTTTGTTATTGCGATCGAAGATGGCTACTCGTATCTGGCGAAGATGAATCAAGGCGCGCACGGCGCGTGGACGTTTACGCTGCCGTATACATCAGAGCCGCACACGTCGACGATCTTTTACCTGTTTCATTTGCTGTTGGGCAAAGCGGCGGCATTGTTGAATTTGCCGTTAGCGCTCATGTATCATCTGGCGCGCCTGATCTTTGATGCGCTGTTGCTGATCGTGATCTATCGCTTCACAGCACAATTTACGGCGTCGCGCGCGGTGCGTAGAATCGCGTGGCTGATCATCACGTTCAGCGGCGGACTGGGGTGGCTGTTGCTGCTGGCCGGTCAACCCAACTGGCTGGACAGCACGCCGATCGATCTGCTGTCGCCGGAAGCATTTACGTTTCTGATCCTGTATGCGTTTCCGCATCTGGCGCTGGCACGCACGTTGATGTTGCTGGGGCTGCTGGCGTTGTGGGGCAAACAATCCCGGCCCGCTCGAAGCGGATTGCCAAATCCATCGGCTTGTCGCGGATTTGGCAATCCATCGAGAGCACGCGCTGATCGATCGCGTTTACGAACTGCGATCGTTGCCGGCCTCTGCTGGCTGGCGATGGGTGTGCTGGTGCCGTTTTATATCGCCGTGATCGGGGCGGTGGTGGTGGTCGGGTTGATCGCGGATGCGATCAAACAACGCCATATTGAATGGCACGATGTGGGCCGCGCCTCGCTCGCTGGTGTCATTGCCAGCCCGATGTTGATCTATACCTTCGTGATCGTGGCGACCGATCCCATCTGGAGCATATGGCAAGCGCAGTTGATTATCCTGTCGCCGCACCCGCTGCATTATCTGCTGGGATATGCTGTCGTCGGTGTCCTGGCTGTGATCGGGTTATTGCGGCCTCCAGCTTCCAACCTCCAACCTCCAAAACTAATCGGCTGGCTGCTGGTCGTGCCGTTGTTGATTTATCTGCCGTTCAATTCGCAGCGGCGCTTGATCGAAGGCTGGCAGATTCCGCTGGCGATCTTTGCGGCGAGTGGTCTGGTCTATCGCGTGCTGCCCGTGTGGCGACGATCACGTCTGGTGAAACGCTTGACTCGATACAAACGCTATTCGGTACATGGACTCACGACGTGGGCCATTGCCGGAGGCTTGATCCTATCGTCGGCGACGTATGTGCTGCTGCTCGTCGAACAATCCGCGCGCATGATCGCGCAGACGCCGCCCAGTTTCCGCGACGGGCGCGAGATCGACGTGCTGCGCTGGCTCGATGGACAGGTGCAGCCTGAAGACGTGATTCTGGCATCGTATGCGACGAGTAACTTCCTGCCGACGGTGGTGAATGCGCATACGTTTACGGGGCACGGGCCAGAAGCGGCGTACAGCGACGACAAACGTCAACTCGCGGCGGAGTTTTTTGCCGCACAAACGACGGCGGCGTGGCGCAGCGCCTTCGTGCGGCGTTGGCCGATCGATTGGGTGATCGTCGGGCCGCTGGAGACTCAATCGGGCGCGGTTGATTTATCTTCGATTCAGGATGTAAGCGTCGTTTACGATCAGAGCGGCTATCGGATCTATCGGATCAAACGCTAAGCACGAAGTACACGAAGAGCACGAAGAAGATGGATCGTTTTGCGACCTCTCGATATTGGCCTATCGTCACGCTGATCGCCGCGCCGGTGATCCTGCTCGCGCCGCTGGTGTTGGGCGGTGTGTTGTACTGGGGTGTGCCGCT
>JAUQXD010001012.1 GCA_030834835.1 Thermoflexales bacterium
GGCGCTGACCGCTGCATTGGTGACGTGGAGTGTAACGGCCCCAATCCCCAGCCCTTCTCCCGTCGATAAACAGCCATTGACGGGGGAAGGGAGCAAACACCCTCCCCTGTTCGAGGTAGTTTTCGAACGGGGGAGGGCCGGGGTGGGGGTCTTAGCCGGACTGTCATTCGCCGCCGCGCCGATGGTGTGGGGGCAGGCCATCATCGCCGAAGTGCATGCGTTGAACGCGCTGTTGGTGGCAGCCATTCTCGCGCTGCTCAACCCGATCATCTTTCGCGGTGAACCCGTCCCGACGCGCCGACTGTCCTTCGCCTTTTTCGTCTGGGGCCTCAGCCTCACCCATCAACTCACCGCGCTCGCTCTCGCGCCCCTCTTCTTTGTCGCCGTCCGCCGATCGTTTATCGCTTCTCACGCACCACGCACCACGCACCACGCAGTGCGCATTACGCAGTATGCTCTTCCCTTCCTCCTCGCCCTCACGCCCTATCTGGTGCTTCTGCCCCGCGCCGCCGCCCAACCGCCGATCAACTGGCTGGGCGAAGCGACAGCGGCGAACTTCTGGTCACTCATCACCGCCGAGTTGTATCGTGGCTATGCCTTTGCCCTGCCGCCGAGTGACTATCCCGCGCGATTGATCGCCTTCGCACAGCTGCTCGTGGCGCAGTTCGGTTGGATCGGTCTGGGCCTGATCGGATTAGGAATCTATCGGGCGCGGCGCAACGTCATCGCGCCATTGATTTCAGTCGCCCTTTACGTGATCTTTGCGCTGAGTTACAACACCGCCGATTCGCATCTCTACCTCATTCCGGTCTGGCTCTTCTGTGCCTGCGCCATCGCCGCCGGCGCAGAAGCCCTCACGCATCACGCACCACACCTTACTCATTACTCATCATCGCGCAGCATCCCTGTGGGACTCGTCACGCTATCACTCATCGCATTGATTCCCGGCCTGTCTGTCCTCAACAACTTTGCCGCGCAGGACTTGCACACCGATCGATCTCCTGAGCACTTCGCGCAAACGATTCTGACTTCCGCTCCCGCCGACGCGATCGTCATCACGCATCTCGACGCGCACACCTTCACGCTGTGGTATTATCGGCAGGTCGAGGCGCAGCGGCCCGATGTGGCCGTAATCGACGCGCGGTTGGCCGGTTATCCGTGGTATGATCCGATGCTGCGCGCACAACACGCGCGGCGTGCGCAGGATGATTCATTGATTAGAGTTGAATTTGATCCCGAAGAGACGTGGCTTGATCGATTGCGCGCGGCCAACCCGATGAGATCGGTGTGCGATGTTGATCCGGCAACGACGCGACTTTACTGTAGCAACGCTGGCGACTAAAAGTCGCGGCTACGATTCATTTATCATGAAACGACCCATCCGCTGGAAACGCCTTATTCTTGGCCTCATTCTCATCGCATTGATCGTCTGGCTGGGCCTGCTGGCCTATGTCGGCCTGAGCCTGCGCGCCGATGTGTTGGCGCTGCAAGACATCGCCGCCAATCTGCCCCACCCGCTGAAGCCGGATCAGATCGATCTGCCGCGGATTCAGTCGCACGTCACGTCGATTCATCAGAACCTGACGTCGTTGCGATCACTCGCCTCGCCAGTGTTAGCCATCACGCCTGCCTTGGGCTGGCTGCCCGAAGTGGGCGGAGACGTGCGCGCGGCACCTGCATTGTTAGACATGACGCTGGAGTTCACCGACGTGGGCGATCGCGCCCTGCGCCTGCTCGTGCCTTTCTGGCCGCCGCCCTCTTCCGATGGGCGTTTCTCGCTGCCCGGCATGACGCGCCTGCTGCACGTGCTGCAACCGGCCATGACCTCGTTTGCCGTGAATGTCGATCGGGCGGGCACCAGCCGCCAGACAATTGACACGCCTTCGCTGTCGCCGCGTTTGCGCTCCATCATGGATCGTTTCGATGCGGCCTATCCGCTGATGACTAACGGCCTATCGCTGGCGCGCATCGCGCCGCAACTGCTGGGTGCCGATCGGCCGCGCACCTATCTCATCATCCTGCAAAACGAGGACGAACTGCGACCCACCGGCGGCTTCATCAGCGCGGCCGGTCGCGTGACGCTGGACGCGGGCAAGATCGTGACGCTGACGGTCAACGATGCTTATCAGGTGGACGACTTCACCAAGCCGTATGGCGATCCGCCCGCGCCCTTGTGGGACATCATGGGCAGCCAGTTGTGGCTGTTCCGCGACAGCAACTGGTCGCCGGACTTTCCGACCAGCGCGCACAAGATGATCGAGTTGTACACCTATACGCAAGGCGGCAACTTCGACGGCGTGATCGCGCTGAATCAAAACGTCGTCGAGGCGCTGGCGGTCGGGCTGGGTTCGCTCACCATCGATGCCGCGCAACCGCCGCTGACGGCGCAGACGATTCGTGCCTACATGCGCAACGCTTGGGCGCCGTCCGGTCAGAAAGATGTGGGCGCGTGGTACAACCAGCGCAAAGATTTCATCGGGCGCGTGATGCAGGCTATGCTCGATCGGGTGTTGAACCAGACCGGCGACATCAACTGGGGTGAATTGACCCGCGCCCTCAACGCCGTTCTCAACAGCCACGATCTGCTGATCATGCTGATTGATCCCGTGCTGAATGAGCCGCTGCGCGAGACCGGCTGGGATGGCTCACTGCCCGATGTAAGCAGCGACTTCCTGATGATCGTCGATGCCAACCTGGGCTTCAACAAAGCCAACTCGTTGATCGATGAGGCGTACACCTACACGGTTCAACTCAACCCCGATCGATCCGCGGCGGCTCAATTGGCCGTGAACTACACGCATCGCGGCGCGCCTGCCGCCGAGTGTCCGCACAAGGTCACGCCTTACACGTTAACGACCACCTACGATCTACTGGCGCAGCAATGCTACTGGAATTATCGGCGTATACTTGTACCTGCTGACGCGACCTTGATCGACGCCACGCGCCATCCGATTGGGCTGGGCGAATTGCTCACTGGCGTGACTAGCGACGGTGTGACGACGACTTCGCTCGAAGGGAACAAAACGGCCTTCAGCACACTCGTACTTGTGAGGCGCGGCCAATCGATTGAGAGCCGCGTAAGTTACGCTCTCCCGATCGGCACGGTGCAGCCCGACGGCGCGCAGAGCGCGTATCACCTTCACGTGCAGAAGCAAGCGGGCGCCGGTCACTGGCCGCTGACGATCACCGTCAACGCGCCGCCCGGCCAGCGCATCGTCGAAGCGCAGCCCAAACCAATCGAGTTGAGCGAGACGCGGGCCGTGTTTCAGTTGACGTTGGATCGGGATCAGGCCATCAGCGTAATCGTTCATTGACCACTCCTCCCCCTTCTCCTGAGTTGGGCTGCTTCAACTCAGGAGAAGGGGTCATGGGTGAGGCACAGCCAGGCGGGCATCGGGCATACCCGCTCAATTAGCTAATAGTCAAAGTCGGCTAGAAGACGACTGGAGGAACATCATGCGAATCAATCATTGGGCTTTGTGGTGTAGCCTACTTTTGGTGGCGCTGGTCGCGTCTGCCAATCTGACCGGGCCGATTGCCTGGGCATCGCACTTGGAGCAGCCGAAGTTGCAGGCGACACCATGCTTTCCAGGCACAGTGCCCTGTCCCAAGACTAGGACACCTACCCCGCCGCCGCCTGCGCCCACCGACACGCGCGAGCCGAACCCACCCAAAGAACCGACGGCGACGCCTGTGCCGGTTACACCGCCGACCGGATCAACAGTCACACCTGTGCCATCGCGAACCGCCACCGTCATTACAACGACCCTGAAGCCCAGCGTCACACCCACAGCTAAGACGCCGACGCCCACATCAACGCTGGCCGCAGTAACGCTTACCGCAACGGCGAGTGTCACGCCTGAAACCACACCCACGGCCACGCAGACAGTCGCGCCGCCCACGCCGACGAGTGAGACTGCGTCCGTTGCGCCCGGCAACTCGACCACGCCCTCTACCGTTGCGATTCCCATAGTGACCGGCGGTGGAAACGAGCAGGCTGCGGACGCCAACGCCGACAACTCCGCGCCGACCCTGCTGCTGATCGGCAGCGCCGGCCTGATCATTGTCGGCGGCTGGCTGTTGTTTGGCCGGCGTTCCAGGAAATCAGCATGACCCATCGGTTCGATGTGCGGCGCGGGCTGGGCCTGATCCTGCTGATCATCGGCTTGGCCCTGCCCGTCGTTTACTTTGCCAATCAAGCGATCCGGCCCGCGCCCCGATCGACGCTCGCGCCAACCGCCACGCCCATCGTCGAGCGGTTGATTCCCACCGTCGGGCCGACTGTCGCAGTGACAGACAGCCCGGCTCCAACTCGACTAACTCGCACTATCGTGGTTATAGCCGCAGCCACGGCTACGGCTTCTTCAACACCGCGCGCCACCAAAACTGCTACCAGGCAAATCGCCACAGTTGCGACCCGCGCCGTAACCCGCATCACAAGCCAGGCTGCGACACTCACCGCGACCCGCGCCGCAACTCGCACCGCGACCCGCACCGCAACACAGACGCTCGCACCGACGGCGACGCCTGATCGATCGCCTTCGTTCAGCCCGACGCCAGCCCAGGCTACCGCCACTTCACGCCCTGTCGTTATCAGCGGCTCGCGCTGGCGCTTTGGCGTCGGCGTCAGTTTGCCCGCCCCGCACATTGCGCGCCTGGCTGACCTGGGCGCCGGCTGGTTCCTGGACTGGAGCAGCCTGGCGCCGGCTGGCCGGCCCGCTGGCCCGGCCTACATGCGCATGGTGCGGCTGTCCCAGGGCCAACCCAGACCCGCACTAACCGAACTGGCCGACATCGCACAGCGCAGCCCTGGCTCACTGTGGCTGATCGGCAATGAGCCGGACGTGATCTGGCAAGACAACACCACGCCGGATCAGTACGTGCAAGCCTATCACGACGCATACTCGGCGCTGAAACAGGCTGATCCAACCAGCCGCATCGCGATTGCGGGTGTCAGCCAGCCCACGCCGCTGCGCCTGCAATATCTCGATCGCATCCTGGCGCTCTATCGCGAACGCTTTGGCGAAGACATGCCCATCGACGTGTGGAACGTGCATAACTTCATCCTGCCGGAGAAGCGCGGCGATTGGGGCGTGGATATTCCGCCCGGCTTGACGGCCAGCAGCGGCCTGATCGTAGACATCGAAGATCACGACAACCTGGCGCGCTTCAAACAGCAAATCGTGGACTTTCGCCGGTGGATGGCCGAGCGGGGCTTCCGCGATAAGGAACTGATCGTGTCTGAGTACGGAGTGTTGATGTACGAGGACTTCGGCTTTGGTTACGAGCGCGTGCGCACCTTTATGCTGGGCACGTTCGACTACTTCCTTTCGGCCACCGATGGCGCGATCGGATTGCCGTCGGACGGCAATCGACTGGTGCAGCGCTGGTGCTGGTATAGCCTGTCGGACACGCAATATCCTACGGGCAATCTGGTTGATCGGGCGACGGGGCAACTCTCGGCGCTGGGGCAAGACTTTGTGGAGTATGTCAATTCGCACTGAATCAGCGAATAGCGGGTCAGCGAGGGGTGTTGCGCTGAAGATTGAGTTCCGTGATCAATAGTGCGATGACTTCGTCCAACAGAGCCAGGCGGTGCTCAAGCACTTCAGGCGACAACAATTGGCGGCCGCGCTGATACCAGCCTTTCGACTCGCGCGCCGAACCCAGGGCAATCCGCAGAAAATATTGGCGCTCTTTGCCAAAACCACGGCCATGTCCCTCTTCCATGTTGGCGCTGATTGAGCCAACGCTGTCGATCATTTGCCCGGCAACCTTGCGGCCACGAGCATCTTTCAACAATTTTCCGCAGTCTTCCCAACAAAGATCGTATAGGAAGAGGGCCTTCTGGTACATCACCGATTTCCAGATCGGCTCAGCCTTGATGCGCGGATGCACGCTCGTTAACCAGTCGTCATACTTCATGCCAGACCTCTCGCTGATTCGCTATTCGCGGATTTGTTGATTCGCTGACTGGTGCGCGCCAGCACGGTCTTTAACTGTCTGGTGAGGTTGCTGGGGGTGATGGGTTTGGCCAGATATTCGTCGGCGCCCACCTCCATGCCGCGCGCCACACTCTCCGGGTCGGCCTTGCCGGACAGCATCACCACCGCCACGTGTCGGATGGCCGGGTTCGATCGGACCCAGCGGCAGACCTCATAGCCGTCCATGCCCGGCATCATCACATCCAGCAGAATCACGTCCGGCACGACCTCGGTCAACACCGTCAGCGCTTCCTGCCCGCCCGGCGCCGAATGTATTTGATAGCCATCGAGTTTGAGAATGAGACTGAGCACTTTGCGGGCGTCAGGATCATCCTCGACAATCAATGCTTTCATGCCGACTTGCCCTCTGCCTGCCGATGTTCCGCGATCAGCGTATCGGCCAGACCGGTTAGAATCGAAATACCGACGGGTTTGATCAAGAACTGATCGGCCCCGGCTTCCAACCCCAGGGTCTGATCGACCAGCGAACTGCGGGCGGTCAGAATCACGATCGGGATGCTGGCGGTCTGCGGATCGGCGCGCAGCCGCCGGCAGATTTCATAGCCGTCAATGTCGGGCATCATCACGTCAACCAGGATCAGATCGAACCGGCGCTCGCGCGCCAGGCGCAAGCCGTCCATGCCGGTGGATGCGCCCGTCAACTCGCGGCCTCGCACCGTGAACACGATGCGCAGAAACTCGATAGTGTCAGGGTCGTCGTCAATGATGAGTATGCTGTCTTTAGCCATGTTCCTGTTCTCCTGCCACCGCTCGTGTGCGCTGCAACGCCACATAGAATTGACTGCCCTGCCCGGTTTGACTTTCGGCCCAGACCTGGCCGCCGTGCGCCTCGACAATTTGCTTGACCAGGGCCAGGCCAACACCGGTACCGCCAAAGCGGCGCGTCGTCGAAGCGTCGGACTGATAAAAGCGATTCCAGATGCGCGGCAGTTGATCGGCCGGAATGCCGATCCCGTGATCGGACACTTTCAGGTAGACCACGTCGCCGCCTTCGCGCACCGTGACTTGCACTTCACCGCCATTGGGGCTGAATTTGACGGCGTTTTCAAGCAGTTCGTCGACGACCTGCTCCAACCGGCGATAGTCGGCCACCAGCGGCGTCGTCTCGGCAGCAATGTCGTCGATGAGCGTGACGTTGTTTTGATCGGCCCGGGCCCGCGCCCGGTCGATGGCGCTGCGCGCCAGTTCCGCGACCGAGATCGGGCTGAGCTGTAGATCGGTCTGATGCAGGCCGCGCAGCAGCATGATGTCGTCCACGCGCTTGCCCAGCAGCAAGGTCTTGTCGCTGATCACCTCGACGGCCTGCCGCAGTTCGCCGTCCAGTTCGCCCAGCGCGCCGTCGCGCAGCAGGTCGGCGTAGCCTTGAATGACCATCAGCGGCAGACGCAGCTCGTGCGAGACGTTTTGAATCAGGTTGTCCTTCAGCCGGTCAAGTTCTTGAATCTCGTCCAGCGCGGCGCTGAGCTTATCGGCGCGATCTTCCAGCGCCGCAACCAACAGGTTCGCATCGATGGCCGCCGATACCAGGCCGGCAAACGTCGCCAGCAAGCGGCCTTCGTCGTCGTTGAATTTGTTGGCCGCGTCGGCCAGGACCAGCTGGCCCAGCAGCCGGCCATGATTACGCAGCGGCGCGCTGAGCAGGCTGCCAATGCCCCAACGATCGGCAAAGACCCGGCAGTCACCCACCGTCCGATCGAGATTGTTATAGAGCGCGTACGACGGCGCCGTCAGGGCTGGCATGGGCACACTGACATCGGAAAACAGGGAGGGCGGCAGTTGAAACTCGGCCAGATCGCCGGGACGCAGACCGTGCGCCGGGGCGCGCGCAACCAGCTGCCTGGTGGTCTCGTCGCGCAGCACCACCGCGCAAATCCGCCCGCCAAACAGGTAGCCCAGATGGCCGGTGACCCGGCGGAAAAGTTCGACCTCATCGCTGACCAGGCCCACGCTCTGTGCCACTTCAAACAGGCCGCGCAGTTCAACGCGGTGCCGTGCCATCTCCGCATCCAGCCGTTTGCGATCGGTGATGTCGGCCAGCGTAAATGACAGTCCGGTGGTCTCGCCGTCGGCGTCGAACAGGGTGCGCGCGGTCAGCGCCAGCCAGCGGCGAGCACCGTGCACCGGCCAGGCCAGCTCGGCCCAGTAGCTGACTTCCTCACCGTCGAGCAGGCGCGCGCAAATGCCCGCCCAGCGCGGCCGATCAGCATCGTCGAGCGTCTCAAGGAACGATCGGCCCAGCAGCTGATCGGATCGCAGGTCGGGCCGCTGCGTGGCGTGCGCCAGCACGTCCCAGGTTCGATTGCACAGGATCACGCGCAGATCGCGATCGACGGCGCACACGGCCAGATCGAGGCTGTCTAACGCATCATGCCAGATGTCCATTCGCATAACGGCCTTGCCATTGGCGGCGGGTGATGCCAGCGGCGCTGTCAGGCTGATACCGCCGGTGATCAAGATTGCACGCGCGTGCCTTCCAGATAGCTGCGCAGCATCGCGATAGTATAGCGGCGGTGACCGCCCGGCGTGCGGTACGGCACGATTAGCCCGCGCTGCTCCATGCGGCCCAGCGTATTGACGCTAACCCGCAAGAACGCTGCGGCCTCTTTGGCCGTTAACAACGCATCGAAGTGGGACGTGGTATCTGTTGGCTGAGCAAATGCTGAATTATTCATGTCTGACCTCAATTGGTTGTGCCTGGACTGAACCTGCGATCCTGTTGGTTTGATTATGGCACATGAGGCGGCCTGGTAACATTTGATATTCGTTGGCAGAGTGTTGGGATTTTGTTGGTGAGACAGCACATAACACTAACCGCCTGCTAGAATCATAGCCCATGAGCCAGCCAGAAGCAAATCGACAGCCGAGCGCCCAGCGGGTATAATCGGCTGACGGCTGGACAGCCCAATCAACAGGAGTCGAGCACACAATGACACTCACTTCGTCGGCGCTCACCGCGCCCCGCTACCTCATCACCGACATGGATGGCGTCTTATGGCGCGGCCAGGAACCGATGCCGGGCCTGGTCGAGTTCTTCCGCTTCTTGCGAGCGGAAAACGTCCGATTTGTCTGCGCTACGAACAATGCCTCGACGCTGGCGGAGAAGTTGGCCGAGCGCCTGCAGGGCTGGGGGGCAGATGTCACGCCCGATGAGATCGTCACGTCCTCGACGGCCACCGCCGATTATCTGGCGACGATTTTGCCCCAGGGTTCACGCCTGTACGTCGTCGGCATGGAGGGGCTGCGCGCGCCGCTGCGCGATCGAGGATTTAAGATCGCCGAGCAGGATGTGGCTGCCGCGGCGAATGTGGCTGCCGCGGCAGATGTTGCCGCCGTTGTCGTCGGCATCGATTGGAACGTCACGTATAATCAACTCAAGCAGGCGGCGCTGCTCATTCGCCGGGGAGCGAAGTTCATCGGCACGAACAGTGATCGCACCTTTCCTTCGCCGGAGGGAATTATCCCCGGCGCTGGTGCGTTGCTCGCCCTGATCGAAACCGCGACCGATGTGAAGCCGATCGTGATTGGCAAACCCGAGCCGGTATTGTACGAGATGTCGTTGAAACGCATGAACGCTGTGCCCGGACAGACGCTAGTGCTGGGTGATCGCCTG
Source organism: Thermoflexales bacterium (assembly GCA_030834835.1). Lineage (GTDB taxonomy): Bacteria > Chloroflexota > Anaerolineae > Fen-1058 > Fen-1058 > JAGOBP01. The sequence continues at coordinate 9,616 of JAUQXD010001012.1, forward strand.
GAGACCGACATCCTGGGCGCGGTGCGGCTGAATCTTAAATCAGCGCTGGTGCTCAGCGGCGTCACCACGCGTGAGGAATTGACCCACAGCGACTATCAACCCGACTGGGTGTTTGATGACATTTCAGATTTGATAAAGAATTGGGCAATGATCAATGCACAATTCACAATGCATAATTCATAGTTCATAATGCCAATCACCAGTTGACCGATTACCAATCGACCGATTGACCAATCACCAATTTACCAATCTACCAATCTCCCAACTTACCATGCCCACTCCTCAATCTTCTCTCTATGATCTCTCGTTCGATCAACTCCAGGCCCGTTTGACGGAGTGGGGGCAGCCAGCCTTTCGCGCCAGACAAATCTGGGACTGGCTGTACGTCCGATTGTCCGATCGCTACAACGG
>JAUQXD010001013.1 GCA_030834835.1 Thermoflexales bacterium
GGACTGGCCTGGCTGCACGCTCGCCTGGATCAATTCGGCATGCGTTAGTTGCAGGCGATTGTCGAAGATCGCGCCACTGTGCAGCGGCGTGGATTGAGCCGAGAACGTCAGTTGATCGGGCAGCGCGTATAGTGCGCCATCACTCAACGGCGACGACCATTGATCGAGGTTGATGGCGTAGGTGTCGAGCAGGCGAAACAGCGCGCTGCTGGTCCGGCGTGGGCTGACGGCGTAATGAAAGACAAACATACGCCGATGATCGACGGCCAACTGCTTCAACAAGTCCAGGGCGGCCGCATCGGTCAGGTCGCCCTGGAGCAGGCGCGTCGCCTCGCTCGGCAAGGCGGCGGCGTAATCCACGATTACGGCATCGCCCGACCGGCGTTGATCGATCAATCGCTGGCGATCGGCTTGCAGCCATTGGTTGGGATACAGCCACGCAAACACTTGATGTTGCACGGTCGCGGTCAAAACGGGCGCGGCCTCGCCGATCCAGCGCCGGGCAATGTCTGGCGTCAATTGAAGATCGGCGGCCGTGAACAACGCATAATCCGCCTGCGTGAATCCGGCGTTGGTGGTGGGGACGAGTGCGCCGGCGAAGAACGGCGCCGTGCCAACGAGATCAGTAGCGGCGATAGTGCTTAAAGCGTAAGGTGAGGTCGCCAGCAGGCGGCCCACTTCGGCGCTTTCACCGCCGCCGACGGGCAGCACGCAGCTCGCGCCTTCGTAACCGCCGAGGATGGGATTGTAAGCGCGCAGTGTCAGCGGCCACACAGCCAGGAATTGCGCGGCGGTGATGATCATGATCAAAGCCACAGCGATGATCGGCAGCGTGCTCTGAGCGGAGCCGCGCGGCGGCGCAGTCGCAGAGCGCCTGGCTATCCAATCGATCATAAACGCTAAACCGAGCGCGCCGATCACGTTCAGCGCTTCCAGCGTAGGCAGCGCGTATCGATCGAGTTTCTTCGCGCCGAGCGTGATCACGCCCACAAACAAAATTGCCAGAACCCAGAACGGCCACGCCGTTCGGCGCAGGCGCAGGTCAGCCTGGGACTTTGCGCGCGCCAGCAGCGCGCCAAACGCGATCAGACCCGGCCACAGCACGGGCGTCGATCGAAAGGCCAGCACCACCGGATAAAATGCTGCACCCGGATCACGCTCGCTCTTGCCGAAAAAGAAATTCACTGCGTGTGCGGTTTCGCCGTGTTTCTCGGCGGTTTCGGTGAGGCGTTGCAGTGCCTTAAGGGGCGCGATCCACATGGCGGGGTACAGCGCGATGAAGATGAAGGCGGCGCTGAGACCCCAGATCAAACTCGATCGGATCAACAATCGAAACGGGGCGTGTTGTTGAAAGGCATTCAGCATCAGCACTAGACCTGCCGTGGGGACTAACACAATCGCGGGTGACTTGCTCAACATTGCCAGACCGGCCAGCACGCCGGAAAGCGCTAACCAACCCTCACCCGACGCTGCGCGTCTCCCTCTCCCTATTAGGGAGAGGGGTAGGGGTGAGGGTTTATGTAATCCGATTGCTAACGCCGCCAGCGACGTCAGGCTGAACGTCATCAACAGCGAATCGACGTG
>JAUQXD010001014.1 GCA_030834835.1 Thermoflexales bacterium
CGTAACGCTCAACCCCGCGCTCGATCGGGAACTCACTGTCCCGACGATTCAATATGATGAGGTGCTGCGGGCCACCGAAGTGCGCGTCGATTTCGGCGGCAAGGGCTTCAATGTGTCACGAGCCTTGTGCGCGCTGGGCCAGTCGAGCGTGGCGCTGGGCTTTCTGGGCGGCATGACGGGCCATCGCTTTGTCGATGGTCTACCGGGGCTTGGCATCGAAGTGGACTTCGTCGAGATCAAAGACGAGACCCGCACGAACATCAGTATTGTTACTGCGAATCGATCGCGCTATCTCAAGGTCAACGAACCTGGCCCGGAGATTTCGCTTAGCGAACAAGCGGCGTTGTTGGCAAAGATCAAAGGATTGGCTAAGCCCAACGATTGGTGGGTGCTGTCCGGCAACTTACCGCGCGGTGTGCCTGCCACGTTTTACGCGCAGATGATCGATCTGGTACAGGCGGCGGGCGCGCGCGTGATCCTCGACACGAGCGGCGAACCGCTAAAACACGGTTGCGAAGCGAAGCCGTATCTGGTCAAGCCCAACGCCGATGAAGCCACCGAACTGACCGGCATCGCCGTGATTACGCCGGAAGGCGCACGCGAGGCTGTGAAAGCGATCGTCGCGCTGGGCGCGCAGAATGTCTTCATGTCCTTTGGCAAACTCGGCGCACTGTTGTTCGATGGCGAATGTGCCTGGTTCGCGGCCGCGCCCCGGATCGAAGAACGCAATCCGATCGGAGCGGGCGACTGCGCAGTGGCAGGCTTAACGTGCGGCTTGAGCCAGAATCTTTCATCCGCAGAAGCCTTGCGTTGGGGCGTGGCATCCGGTTCGGCGGCGGCTAGCCTCGCGGGTACCACCGTCGGTGATTATGCGCTCGTGTCTACGTTGGTCGAGCGCGTCGAAGTGAAACCGTTGTGGGTGTGATGAACAAGCCGGCGAATGAATTCGCGCCTACGACTACACAAAGCCGACCTTCGTCGGCTGGGTTCTAGTCGGCGCAGGCCGACTTCGTGTAATTGTTGCCGCGATTTCAATCGCCAGCCTCTTTGGATGGAGATCCCCTCATGAAAGAACTCACGCTGTTGATTCACAACCCGACCGGCCTGCATGCCCGACCGGCCAAAATCCTGGCGAATACGGCTAAGAAACACAAATCCGACATCGTCGTGTTTAACGGCGCGAAGAAAGCCAACGCCAAAAGCATGGTCTCGATCCTGACGCTGGGCGTCGAACCCGGCACGACCGTGCGTATTGAAATCAACGGCGAAGACGAAGACCTTGCCGCGCAAGTGATCGAAGAGTTGGTCAACAGCGGCCTCGGCGAAGAGGCCGCTGCTCCGCAGCCGACAATGGCGGCACACGCCGCCGCCTCCGCCCCTGTTGCACCTGCGCCAACCCCGATTGCGCCCGATCACGCTGACAGCACTGGCCTGATCAAAGGCATTCCGGCCGCGCCCGGCATCGGCATTGGGCCAACGTATTTGCTGCAACACGCGGCCCTGACCGTCGATGAAACATTTACCAACGCGGCCAACGAACGCGCCCGTCTTAACGACGCCCTCGCGCAAGCGAAAGTGCAGCTCACTGCCTTGCACGATCAGATGAAAGTCACCGCTGCCAGCGAAGCTGCCATCTTCGACGCGCATCTGGAAATTCTCGACGACCCCGATCTGCTCGACTCGGTGCAGCAGCGCATCGATCAGCAGGCCAGCGTGTCGCGGGCGTGGCAGGCCAGCATCGAAGAGCGCGCCAAAGCGTTGGCCGCCCTCAGCGATCCGCTGCTGGCCGCGCGGGCGACCGACATCCACGACGTAGGCTATCGTGTCTTGCGCTTGCTCGTTAACTCCAAAACACAGGACGTTCCGACGTGGCCCGCTCAGCCTGTGGTCGTCATCGGGCGCGATCTGTCCCCATCGGATACAGCCGCGTTGCCACGTGATCGCGTGTTGGGTTTTTGCACGGCGGGCGGCGGCCCGACGGCGCATTCGGCCATCATCGCGCGCGCGTTAGGTATTCCCGCCATCGTCGGCGCGGGCGAGAGTGTGTTGAGTATCGCCAATGGCACCATCGTCATCGTGGATGGGCAGGCGGGCACCATCGTCGTCGAGCCGGACGAGCAGACGCTGACGCGCGCGCGCGAAGCGCAACAGCGCTTTCAGGCGAAGCGCGCAGCCGATCAGGCCCGCTCGGCTGATCCGGCGATCACGACCGATGGACATCAAGTAGAGATCGTAGCGAACATCGGCGGCGTGAAGGATGCGCAAAAGGCCAATGCGTCCGGCGCGGAAGGCGTCGGCTTGCTGCGCACGGAATTCCTGTTTCTCGATCGATCGATCGCGCCCACCGAGCAGGAGCAGTTTGAAGTCTATCGCGATGTGGCGATCGCGCTTGAGCAGAAGCCCGTCATCATTCGCACGCTCGACATCGGCGGCGATAAGCCGCTGCCCTACATTCAGATGCCGCACGAAGACAATCCGTTTCTGGGTGTGCGCGGCATTCGATTGTGCCTGGAGCGCCCGCAGTTATTGCGTGAGCAACTGCGCGCCATT
>JAUQXD010000103.1 GCA_030834835.1 Thermoflexales bacterium
GGTGAGTTGATTCGTGCCGATGAGAGTTACTTGAGATAGATGCCGGTTGGGTCAAGTTCTTCGCGCAGCAAGCGCAGTTCCTCGTCGGTGGGCGGCTCGGTGGTCTTGAGGCTGTCCGCCACTTTCAACTTCCAGCCGGTGTTCTTGATGGCCTGCTCAACGGTTGCGCCGGGATGCAGCGCGGTCAGGATCAACTCGCCGCTGGCGTCGGGCGTGAGGATGCCCAGATCGGTGACGACCTCGTGCGGGCCGCCGCCGCGCAAACCTTTCGCTTCGCGTTCGGCTCGACCAGACAGGAAGCCCGCGCTCGTCACGAAATCACATTTCTCTGGAAAACGCCGGGCCTGATGCGGCGTGATGAAGTACACCCGATTGGCCCACGCGGCGATCTCGGCCGCGCCGCCGCTGCCGGGCAAACGCACTTTGGGTTTGGCGTACGGGCCGATGACGGTGGCGTTGACGTTGCCAAACCGATCGATCTGCGCGCCGCCCAGAAAGCCTACGTCGATCTTGCCGTTCTGCAAATAAAACGCGAAGATCTCATACATGGAGCAGATCGACGCCGCGCCGCTGACCAGGCACGGATCACCGATCGAGAGCGGCAGTCGGCTGGGCTGCGCGCCAATCACGCCCGCCTCGTAGATCATGTTGAGGTTGGGCGCGTGCGTGCGGCGCGCCAGATTGCAGGCCAGATTCGGCTGGCCGATGCCGACAAAGACTACATCGCCGTCGCGCAGCAAGCGTGATGCGGTTACGACCATCATTTCGGAGGAAGAATAAGTCATCGATATTTATCCCTCAGATAGCGAGTTAGCCACTTTGCGCCGGTTTCGGCGTATTTCACAACATCAGTCCATTGGATATTCTTCCAGAGCAGGCGCGGCATGGGTTGTTGTTCGGCATCTGCGAAATAGGCCAGGGCGCGAACCGTGATGTCGAGAAAACTTGGCCGATCGGCGTATTTCTTTTCAGCCAGACGCAACAACTGCTCAAGCGAGACGATTTCACGCAGGCAATATAAATCGATGAAATCGCGGCGCGTGCCGCGCGAATTGATCGCGGCCAGTTTCATAACGCCAATGTCCGTGGGTGAAGCCAGTGGGACTCCATCGAAATCTACAGTGGCTTCGAGCAACGGATGATGCTGATAGATGAAGCTAACGTCAGCGCCGATCAAGCGACTGTATAGTTGCTCGTCTTGTTCGTGGGTTACCTCAAACTCACCAGCTTTGCTTAGCGCAAGTCGCAGCGTCTCGCGTTCCGGCGATTCCAGCAAATGATCGGCTGTGAACCAATCAAGATCGGTCGACAGGCGATGTCCAATTTGCAAGGCCAGCGCTGTGCCGCCGGCGAGATAGTAGCCCACGAGCAGTGGTTGATGCCGCAGCAAATTAAGCGCCTCGCGGCATTGACTGGTAATTGCCTCGGGGTAGAAATTTACCATTCCATGGCCTTTGCTTTCACAGCCCACTCGGGCGCAACGAAATCGCCAATGTTCAGGTTGAGACGCCACAGTGCAAACGAGCGTGGCGAGAGAAGGCGGAAGCCGTGTTGTTTTACCCAATCCGTAATTTGCAGCGTGCCGTAACGTTCGAACAGCCAGTTGATCGCGGCCCACGAGCCGCGATCGAGGATGCGTTCGATGATCACGCCCGCATACTCATCGGTGGTCATGCGCGCGAAGTCATACTCCGGGAAGAGCCATTCGCTGGAGACGGGCAAGCCGTTAGGCGCAAGTTCGGTCGCCATCACTCGTTACTCGTCACTCGTTAATACTTCCCGTAATTCACCGGCGCGCTGAAAGCGGGTTCGACCTTCAAGCGCTCGTGTGTCTCCGCGCCCAGCTTGGCCCAGTATTCGGCGTGATCTTTCACGTCGTACACCCATTCCTTCAACCATGCGGCCACCTTCTCCGGCGTCTCGCTGTTCTTGTCCCAATCGAGATAGAAAGCATTGTCGCGATCGTAGGAGCCTTGCGTGTAGGATGGATGCGCGCAGTGCGGCACTTCGCACACGGCGTGAACCACGAAATCGGGAATCAGCGTACGGTTCGGGTCCGATCGGATGACGCTCTCGTCGACGATCTCT
>JAUQXD010001015.1 GCA_030834835.1 Thermoflexales bacterium
CGTCGATCATCACCGCGATGTAGGGCAGCTTATCTTCGCCCTTGTCCGTCATGGTCAAATTGTATTCGGTGAAATGCCGCACGCCCAGTTCCGAGAATTTCTTATAGCGTGCATCCATCTCGCGCGTCACCCAGCGCAGCACCGTCACGATGCGCTCCAACTCCGTCTCGACTTTGCCGTACAGATGCGGCAGTCCGTTATAGCGGATTAACTCCACCATCTTCGGATCGATCATCACCAACCGCAAATCTTCCGGCATATTGTTGGCGATCAACGACATGATGATGGCGTTGATACACACACTTTTGCCGGAGCCGGTCGTGCCCGCGATCAAGATATGCGGCATGCTCGCCAGATCGGCCGCCACCGCCGCGCCGCTCACATCCTTGCCCAGCGCAAAGGCCAGCGGCGAACTGACCTTGCGAAACGCATTGCTGTCCAGCACGCCGCGCAGGCCCACCATATCGATCTTGTCGTTGGGCACCTCGATGCCCACAAACGACTGCCCCGGCACGGGCGCTTCGATGCGCAGCGACGGCGCCATCAACGCCAGCGCCAGGTCATTGGACAGCGAACTGATCTGCGACACGCGCACCTTCTGCTTGCGCACCTCGCCGTCCATGCCCGGCCGATCGACAAAGCCCGGCTCGACGCCAAACTGCGTCACGGCCGGCCCCTGTGACACACTGACCACCTTCGTTTCCAGCCCGAACTGCCGCAGCGTCTCCACGATCAAATCGGACTTGCGCTGAATCTCTGTCTCCGTGATCGTCAACAACGTGTGATCTTCCAGCAGGTCCAGCGGCGGCAGATTGCGATCGCGTTTGATCTTCTTCGGCTTCGGCACGGCCGCTACCTTCAACGGTAATTGTGTGGCCGTCAACGGAGCCTGATCGAGTTTACCGCCCTTGATGATGATCTCTTTCGGGGGCACGATGTCTTCCGTGTCAACAGGCACAGCTGGCGGTTCAACCACCACCGATTGATCTTCCACGCCCGATCGATCAGCTGTACCGATCGAGGCGGCGTTGACACGTGCGCGGATTCGCGCCACGATCGATCGGGTCCACATCGACCACGGAATCGCAAAGGCGATCGTCAAGCCGATCAATGTGATCCCGGCAAAGATCGCGCCCGCCCACATGCGCCCCACGATCGGCGCGGCCAGCGTCACCAGCGCCCAACCGAACACGCCGCCGCCCTCGCCGTTCTGCATGACTTGCCACAGATTATCGCCCGCCGCATAGGCGTGCAGCGCACCCAACAAACTGATGAACGCCACTTCCAGGCTGATGATCATGCGCCACGGCGTGGTACGTCCGGTTTCCTGCGCCAGCCAGATCAGCAGTGCGCCCAATCCGCCGACGAGTGCCACTGCGCCGAACGCCCCCCAGCCAAACAGGTTGTACAGCCAGTCGCGCCACGGATCGGCGACGCTGCCCGTTGCAATGAAGATCAGCGCCAGAAACGACAAAATCGCCAGCGCGATGAGGAGCACGCCGGCGATTTCACGACCGCGCGCGCCAAAGGTAAAGCGCAGCGGCCGTCGACGCTCACCTGACCTGGCGCTTTTGCCTGCCGGGCCGGATGATTTAGGGCGAGTTGTTTTAGCCATACAGTTCAGACTGGGGCAGAGGCACGAAGGCAGCCTCGTCTTCAGTCTGCACATCCATGTCCACCGGGCGCACGAAGTCTTGCGCCTGCCGTAGCGACAACCCCAGCCGCCGGTGCGCCACATCCACGTTAAGCACCTTCACGCGCACCGTCTCGTTATCACGCACCACATTGCGCGGATGCAGAAAGTTGCCCTCGGCCAGTTCCGAAATATGGATCAGCCCTTCGACGCCTTCTTCCAATCGCACAAACGCGCCGAAGTCTACGACGGTAGTAACCAGCCCCTCGACCAGCTGGCCGATCTGATACCGCGCGGCCACCGTCGCCCACGGATCGGGCTGTAAGCGCTTCACGCTCAACGCCACACGCCGCTGCGCCCGATCGACGTTCATCACGTACACGTCCACGTTCTGGCCGCTGTGCAGCACGTCGCCGGGATGATTGATGCGCCCCCACGAAATCTCGCTGATGTGCGCCAGCCCTTCCAGTCCGCCCAGATCGATGAACACGCCGAAGTCACAGACGGTGGTCACGACGCCGCAGCGTCTCTGGCCGGGCTGCATTTCCGTCATCAGCATTTCCAGCCGCGTGCGATCGTTATAGGCCAATCGCTCGGACAACACAAAGCGGCCGCGCGCCCGATCGAGTTCGATAATCTTGCCGTGCACGTGCTGGCCCACGCGCTTGCCAAATTCCGCCTTGCGCTGATCTTCGTCGTTGACGGCGGGCATGCCGATCAAATGCGAGGAAGGCACAAAGCCGTGCAGGCCCTGCCAGTCTACCAGCAGGCCGCCGCGATTGAAGCCCGTCACGTCGACGGTCAGGGCTTCGTCGGCATCGCACGCCCGCTGCGCCGAGGCCCACAATACATCGATCGGACGGGCCGCTCCTCCGGCTTCACTTGCCGGTGGACGGCTGCGGCCATTCGGCGCCGGCGCTGCCTCCGAAGCTTCCTCATCCTGTATCAACGCCAGCCAGTAAGCTTCTTCGAGCGTGTCCTTTAACGGTTCCATTGCCTTCCACTCCTACTCGCAATCAGACTACAGGCCAATTCAAATTAACTGTATTTTACATTCTCTAATGAAAATGACAAATCTGCCTTTTCGTCGCACTCGCTCGCCGAGAAATTTCGACCACGAAGGACACGAAGGAAGTGGTTCACATCTTCATTGCGGCGGATCGACCACTCGCTCTTCCATCTTGGACAACGACGCGGCTACCGCCTCCACCGCGATGCGCTGCTTGCGATACAGATCGCTTTCGCTCATCGCCAGGCGCTGTGCAATCTCGCGCACTTTATGGCCCTGCACAAACCGCATCTCCAGAATGTTGTACAGCACCCACTCGGCGGCGGTCAGACTGCGCTGCCCGTCGGGCCGCAGTTGTTCGATCGCCTCCGCCAGCACGGCGCGCAGCGCTTTGGGTGCATCTTCATCGTGCGCGAGCAGCGCCTGTTCCACCACCTGCATTTTCAACAGCGGACTGCCCGTCAACTTGGGTCCGCCCCAGTAGTGACTCAAGGCATCCTTGACCCAGTTCGCAAATTCGGGATCGTCGGTCAGGATCACTTCCGGCGGCGGCTGTGTCGGCGAATCGGTGTAGCGAATGACGCCGCGCTGTTGTTGCAACACATCGATTTCCGGCATCACGCGCTCGATGGCCGCAAACACTTCCTGCTGCAAACGCCGATCTTCCAGCGCGATGGCTGCCTGCCGGATCAACGTCTGCAAGCCGCCGATTTCATCATTAGAGAGATTCAGCGCATCCGATTGAGCGGTGGCGGCCAATGCGCCCAACAGCCCCTCATCGCCGCGCGCCCACAACGGCCACGCCCAGAACCCGTCGACACGGATGGGGCCGTTCTCCGTCGGCTGCGATTGCGTGACCGCCATCTCTTTCAACGCCTGATCGAACATCTCAACAGGTCCGATGTGGGCGCGCAGCCGCCACTGGCCGTCGGCGTCGAGCGAGGCCAGAAACACACGCTGCACGCGCAGCAGATCGACTACGGCCGTCAAGATGTTTTCGAGGAACTGATGCAGGTCGGTCGTCGTCAACAGCCGATCGCCCAGATTGCGGATGTAATCCAGTTCCGATCGATCCTGCTGAAATAAGATCACGTCGAGGAAGGGCTGCAACGAGCCGCGCGCCACCTGAAAGATCACGATAAAGAACACGATCGCCAGCGTGGTCAACGTCTCGCGCGGCAGGCCCAACAATTCTTCCAGCCGCCAGAATAGTACGACCGCCGCCGCGACGGTGGCCGCCATCACGGGGCCGCGAAAGAGGAAGCGAATCAATCGGTACTTCACCACCCGATCGGGCGCGAGCACGCCGAAGTAGGCCACGCTGTAGCCCATCACAATCAACATCGCCGCGATCAGGATGTTGCCCGCCACCAGCGCGATCCATGAACTCAGCGGCA
>JAUQXD010001016.1 GCA_030834835.1 Thermoflexales bacterium
ACCGGTGGAATCAACTCCAATTCTTGCAGGAAGAGAATGTTGTTGATGAGCCGGACCAGCGCATCGGTGTTGTTGACGACGACATCCAACGCCGGCGACAAATCCCCGTCTTTGATGACTCCGGTGCGCATCAGCTGGGCATAGCCCCGAATCGACGTGAGCGGTGTGCGCAGCTCATGCGAAACCACCGTCAGGAATTCGCTCTTGCGGCGCGTAGTCTCCGACAGTTCTGCGTAGGCGCGCGCCAGTTCCCGGTTTTTCTCGCGCAGTTCGTCAATCGCCAGCCGGTCGGCTTCGCGGAAGCGCTTCACGACCGAGCGCATGATCGTCAGGCTGGCTGACATACTGTGCGTCAGCAGGTCTTGAAAATCCTGCCGGGTGATGACGAGCAGGGTGGTCGCCTGCAGGGCGTAGGCGCTGGCCATGCGCGGCGCCTCTTCAATCAACGCCATCTCGCCAAAGAACTGGCCGCGATGCAGTTCGTTGAGCAGTCGCTGCGTACCCAGTTCGAGGAATTTGCTGATCTGGACGCGGCCCTCCAGGATGATGTAGAACGCCTCGCCGACTTCGCCTTCCGTTAGAATGAGGTCGCCGGCAGCCACGTGCATCTCGCGCGCGCCGAGCGCCAGGCTGGTGAGCAATTCGTCATCCAGATCGGGAAAGGCGGTACGCAGGGCATCCAGCCGGCGATCGAGCGTCATGATGAACTCCGCAAAAATAGTATCTTGATTGTAGCACGGGCGTCGTCGAGATCGAGTTACGATGACGCTGAAGCGGCGTGGCCGCAACGGGCGCAGTATTTCGCACCGGGCCGCAGCGCGCGCCCGCAGTGAGCGCATCTGGTCACGGTCTGCAGCGCGCCGACGGGCCGGCCGCATTGGGCGCAAAAGACCGCGTCGGCCGGCAGGGTGCGCCCGCAGTGCAGACAGGCCGCCGGGGCGGCGTCGATCGATCGGGTGGAGGGAGCCGCAGATCGATCGGGCCGACGGGTGAGCCGCCAACCGGCCACGCCCGCCAGAACCGCGGCCAGCCCGATCGCGATCAACCCGATCCAGCCGCCGTTTTCGGTCGCCGGTGGTTGAACGGGCGGACGGGGTCGCGTGGCGATCCGGGGTGGCGTGGGCGTGCTGATGATCGACGGCGGCGCGGTGGGCGGCGGTTCATTCGGCGCGGTCGTCGCTACAGGTGATGGCGTATCATTCGACACAGGCGTGTTAATGGGCACAGGCGTGATGGTCGGGGCGGCTGGCGGCGCGGGCAATAACAGGCGTCCGGCGCCGGTGGCCGCGTCCACGCCGGGGTCCATCAGATCGATCGCGTTGGTGGTGAGGTACTGCCTGATCTCATCGGCGGTCGCTGATGGAAACGCGCTCCAGACGACGGCGGCGGCGCCTGTGATATGTGGTGCGGCCGCGGAGGTGCCGAAGAATCGATCGGGCGCGAAGATGTCGCTGAGCACGCCGTCCGGCCCGACGAGATCGGGCTTGATGCGCCCATCGGCTGTAGGGCCGCGCGAACTGAACGGCTCCAGTTCATCGGTGCGCCAGTAGGCCGCGCCCACTGTCAACGAGCCGCGCGCGTCGGCGGGCGTAGCCAGACTGCCGTTGGGATCGGCCATTTCCAGATTGGAGGTTTGATGAATGTAGACATCGAGCCGCAGCGGTTGACTGACGTTCACGCTGTTGATCGTGAGGAAGTAGGTGCGGCTGTCGTCGAACTGAAACAGGATTTGCTCCACCGGCGGGCGGTCGCTGTCGCGCGTGTTGCGCGATGAGGCAATGATGTTGCCATCGGCGTCGAGCAAGAATAGATCGAGGTCTTGCACGCCGCCTTTGCCCCAATCATTCCAATTGAGGATGATCTGCGTCAGGCCCGCCGGATCAGACTGAAAGCCCAGCGTAGTTTTGTCGGGCGCGAATTCGTGGATGAGATCGCCGTTGGAATCTGCGAAGTCGCCGCGATAGTGCTGATTGGCCGCATTGCCGGCAGAGTTGATCCAGATCAGACCGGCCGCGGCCACTTGATCGGCCAGCTCGGCGTCACGGCCCGTACCGTCCATCGGCGCGGCCAGCCCGCCCGCCGAATGCGAAATGATGCTCACGCCCTGCTGCATCAGCCAATCGACGGCGTTGCCCATGCTCACGTCGCCGCCATCGTAATGCGCCAGGTAAAGTTCAGCATCCGGCGCGGCGGCGTGGATGATCTCGGCGACGGCGGTGCCGTGGGTCAGGCCGGTGCCATCGACGGCTGTGCCCGGCACAAACGATTGAACGGTGAGGCTCAACGGCAAGCGCGTGCCCAATAGATCGCGATAGCCGTCGAAGCCCTGATCGAGGACGCCAATCTTGACGCCCTGTCCGGTGTAGCCGGTCGCATGCCAGGCCGGCAGGCCGATGGTGGCAACGCCTTCACTGAGCGGCGGCTGCTGCCTCATCCCGACCTCCGGTCGCCCCTCTCTTATCGACAAAAGCGGTCGATTGGAGAGAGGGGACCAAAGGTCAGGGTGAGGCCGGGCTTGCAGCAAAAAACCCGCGAGTAAGTTCGCGGGCTGGGAGCGGCGTGCTTGCGCACCGGCCGGTTTAGGAGTGGGCAGTTGCAGCCCAATCACGTGCTCCAATTGCGTGATGCGATCGAAGATCGCGCCGGGATTGTCGGACTCGGCGGTCTTCGCGATCAACTCCAGCGGCACGCCGATGTCGATCAGGTCCCGATAGGTCCCGCGCACGATCACGCCGATGTCGGTCAGTTCGGTCACGAGCGCGGTCGAATCTTCGGTATCCAGCACCAGCGTCACGCGAATCTGATTATCATCGCTGAGCAGGCCGCGCTGCCGCGCCAGCAGTTCCGCCGCTTCCACGCCGCCGGATTCGTAGGCGACGAGAAAATCTTTGTAAGCGGAATCGAGCGCGGGATTGGTGAGCAGTTTTTCCAGACGCGGAAATTGCTTCGCCAACTCGCCCAGATCGGGCGGGGGCGTAAACGTGATCTGCGGGGCAGGGGCCAGCGTCGGAGTGGGTGAGAGTGAACGGCTGGGCGCGTTCGGCCCGAACACCCACACCGCGCCCGCGATGACGATCAACGCGACGATGCCGATGAGGATGAGGCGGGAGCGAATGAGGGACGGTTGACGAGAGTTCATGTGCGTGATGAGTGACGAGTGATGAGTAGTGCGTAATACGTATTGCGTGATGCGTGACCAATCACCGGTTACCGATTGACCAATCTCCCAATTTACCAATGCCCAATTTACCAACTACGACACGCCCTTCAGAAACTCCAGCACCGCCCGATTGAATTCTTCCGGCCTTTCCAGCGGCAGGTGATGGGCGGCATCATGAATGACGACGTGCTGCGCGCCGGGAACGGTGGCGGCGAGATGCGTCATGTTGTCATTGATGTATGGTATATCTGCGTCGCCGGTGATGACCAGCGTCGGCACATGAATGTCGCCCAGCCGATCGTAGGCGGGCGGATCGAGTTCTTGCAGCAGCTGCTCGTCGATCTCCGGCCGCGCGAATTCGTGCGTCGTCATTACGCGGATGTGTTCGCGCGCCGCTGCATCCACTTGATCGGGTGTGCGCTGCGGCCCATCGGTCCAGATTTGCAGCGACAAATCCAGGGCTAAGGCTTTGTCGCCGCGCTCATACGCTTCGTTGACGGGCGACCACATACTGCGGGCCGCTTCTGGTGGCTTATAGCCCGAGACGGCCGCCGCAACCGGAATCAATGCCCAGGTGCGCTCTGGATAGGCCAGCGCAAAATCTATTGCAATTCCGCCGCCCATCGACAGGCCCAGCACGGCGGCGCGCTCGACGTTGAGAGAATCCAGCAACCGGCGCAGGTCGTCATGATGCGAGAAGGGCGCCGTCGGCCCGTCGGATTGGCCATAGCCGCGCACATCATAGCGAATGACGCGATGCTGCTCCGTAAAGGAGTAGAACTGCTTATCCCACAGGCCGTTGTTGACCAATCCGCCGTGGATCAACACCAGCGGGCGACCTTGCCCCGCTACTTCGTAGTAAAGTTTGCCGCCGTTCAAATCTGCAAAACCGGTCAGTGACATGGGTTACCTCAGGATGCGGGATGCAGGATGCGTGACGAGTGACGAGTGACGAGTAATACGTACTGCGTAAAGCGTGTTGCGTGATGCGTGTTGCGTGACCAATCACCAGTCACCGATTACCAGTGTACCAATTTACCAATCTACCAATTTACCAGGTTACCAATCTACCGCCTGCCCATCCGTTGCCTTGACCATTTAGCCTGCGCCCAGGTGGTGCCGGCCGCAAAGAGCACGGTGAAGGCGATCAGAATGAGCCAGCGCAATAGCAAATGCCCGGTGTCGTGCACGTAATCGACGCTGAACGTTGTAGTAAGTCTATCACGATACACCACCTCGCGCTGTACTTTCTGCCCCGTAAGCGGATCGACCGCTTCAACCGTGCGGCGCACTTCGATCTGGCCCAGGTTGTTGAGCAGCGGCAGATCGACGGTGCTGCCCAGCGCCTCCACCGTCCAGCGCGTGAGTGTCAACGCCGACAGCGGCTTCGCCACATCGAACAGCACACCGCCAAACATGATCTGCGCGAACACGGCCAACAGCACTACGTAGATCACGCTGTTCTGGCTGGCGACGAGCGCGGACACCAACAGGCCAAAGCAAATGCCGGCTGCCGAGGCGAGCAGCAGCGTGATGTACATTTCCAACGGGCCGGGCAGCAACACCCCTTCAAACGGGAACTGGACTCGAAAGGCCACGACGACGATCAGGGCCATGATTTGCAACGCGGCGAAACCGGCCAGCACTACAAACTTCGACGAGAGGTACGCGCCCAGCCGCAAATTGACCATCCGTTCGCGGCGATAGATGGCGCGTTCGCGCACCAATTCGAACGACGCGGCGAACAGCCCCACAAAGATCGCCGCAAGGGCCATCATCATCAACACGACCTGCGCCTGGCCCGCGATCGAGTACGCATTCGACTCCGATACGATCTGCGCGATGCGCTGCGCCGAATCGCCGACGAGGGCCGATGGCTGTGCGATGGCCGTCAACAGCAATCCTACCAGCGGCATCACGGTTAGCAGGATCGTCAACAGTACCTTGTCGCGGACAACCAGTTCGAAGTAGCGCTGCGCGAGGATGATGAATTGGCTGAACGGATTAGCGCGCGGCGCAATTTTCGATGGGGTGACAGCGGGCCGGAGGGACGGAGAGCCGCCCGCATCGCGCCCGTTGATGTCAACATCCCGCATTCTAGACAGGATGTACTGCTCGAAATAAGTGGATTCGCGGAACCGTTTTTCCCACAGGGCCGGATCGTTTTCGATTTCGCCGTAGATGTCGGCGAAGTCCTTCACGCCGAAAAACTCCAACGCCCGATCGGGCGGGCCGAAAAACACCAACCGGCCGCCCGCGCCCATAAACGCGACGTGATCGCATTGCTTGATATTCGCCGTAGCGTGCGTGACCAGGACCACCGTGCGGCCGCCATCGGCCAATCGGCGCAG